>JAYUHL010000054.1:0-4035 GCA_043767085.1 Minisyncoccota bacterium | reverse complement strand
GGAGCGGCGAGCTCGACGAGATCATCGGCCTCACCGACCGTCTCGTCGTCGACTCGTCCGAATGGCGCGGTGTTCCGGCTGCCTACACGCGTCTCGAGACGCTGTTCGAGCGGGTCGCCGTCTCGGACATCGCGTTCTCGCGGACGCTCCCCTGGCGGCGGTGTCTCGCCGAGCTCTGGCCGGAGATCGGCGCGATCGCGAAGTTGCGAGTGGAGGGGCCTCGGGCCGACGCCGAGCTGATCGCAGGCTGGCTGCGGGCCCGGTTGAAGCGAGAGGTGACTTTGACCCGGCGCGATGCCGCCGCCGTGACTGCAATCTGGGTCGACGGCGAGCCGGTCGCCTCGCCCGGCGAGCTGCTGAGCCCGAGTGAGCTGCTCTCGGCCGAGCTCGACCAGTTCGGCCGCGACCGTGTCTACGAGGCAGCGGTGCGCGCCACGCCGAAACGGAGCATATTTTCGCGCTGATGAAAAAAACATTGTTTTAGAAAAGAATCAAGGTGAAGCTACTTATACCATAATAGCTTTTGGCGATAGTTTAACTGCTGGCTATGGTTTACCTCTGTACGAGAGCTATCCAGAGCAACTAGAAGAAATATTAAAAGCCAAAGGATTAGAAATAAAAGTTATAAATGCTGGAGTTAGTGGAGAAACTACTAAAGGCAACAACGAGAGAGCAGATTTTATCAAAGAACAAAATCCTGACATGATTATATGGGGGATAGGAGGTAACGATGCACTCAGAGCCCTCCCTGTAGAAGAAGTTAAGAAGAATATGGAAAGTACAATTCAAATATTGCAAAGTGCTAAAAACAAACCAAAAATATTGATGTTAAAAATGCAGTCACCGCTCAATGCCGGTTTAAAATATAAAAAAGAGTTTGATTCTATATACGAGGATCTGGCTCGAAAATATGACTTACCATTAGTACCTTTTGTTGTTAGTAGTGTTTTTCTAAATCCAGAACTTATGCTAGAGGACCGTATCCACCCAAACAAAGACGGCTATGCCAAACTCATAAAAGACAATCTTTTAGAGACTGTTTTAGAGGAGATAAAAGGATAAAGAAAAAACTTTGATAAAGTAGTTGCAATATACCCCCATAGGGTATATAATATATTCAGGATATTCTAGTGCATTATTATAACCCACTCCGATATCTTAATTATTATGGAAAATACAAAATGTTCTTGTGAGAATTGTAAGTGTGAAAAATGTGCGTGTTCTAATTGTACAAAAGATTGTTGTAAATAAAAATATAACATATCAAAATACTATTGAAATAAATATATGCACGGAATTCATAAAGATAATAAAAAAATACTGACCCGTCTCAAAAGGATTACGGGGCAGTTAGGTGGTATTGAAAAGATGATACTTCAAGACAAGTATTGTATAGATATTATTACTCAAACTAGTGCTATTAAAAGTGCTATTTCGTCGCTCGAGGACGAGATGCTAGAAAGCCACCTTTCGCATTGTTTACACAAAGACACTAATCATAGCAAGTTGGCGGAAATGCAAAAAGAGATTATAAAAGTATATAAACTAAAAAGAAAATAATTTTATGACCACTCCCAAAATATATAACGTAAAAGGTATGCACTGTGCTTCATGTGCAAGCATTATCGAACGAACAGTAAAAAAAATTGATGGCGTAGAGAACATTGAGGTAAATAGTGGCACCGAAAATGCAAAAATATATTTTGATGAAAATAAAACAAATCCAAATGATTTTAATAAAAAATTAGAGCCACTCGGATACTCTTTGGTAGTATCTGCGTCTGTTGATCACAGTGCTCATAAAATTACAGCAAGTCAAATGGGTATGAGTGAAAATGAACATGCCGAACATTTAGGATTAAATCAATCAAAGCAAGAAAAATTAAAAGAAATAGCTGATATTAAAAAAGGAGTTTTCGGAGCACTACCCATTGCAACTATAAGTATATTTATAATGACTTGGGAGATACTTGGTAAATATAATATAGTCCCTCCAATGTCTGAAACCTTGTATGAATTTTTTCATCATTTACTTCCAATTTTTGCTACATATATTTTTATAACCATTGGCAAACCATATTTACTCGGAGTATATAGATTTTTCCGTTACGGCAAGGCCAATATGGACACACTGATTGGTCTGGGTACATCGGTCGCATTTATCTATAGTTTTATTATTACTTCTTTTGAAGAAGTCCTAGCCCCGTATCTAAATGTCCAATACAATTTTTATGATATAACAATCGTTGTCATCACATTTATAGCCTTAGGTAAATACTTAGAAGCAAAATCAAAATTGAAAACTGGTGATGCTATAGAAAAGTTACTTGGACTTCAAGCAAAAACTGCGCTAGTAATTCGTGACGGCAAAGAGATTGAAATTTCAATTGATTTAGTATTAGTAGGTGATATTTTGATTGTAAAACCTGGTCAGAAAATCTCCGTCGATGGTATTGTGGTAACAGGCTCTTCGTATGTTGATGAATCAATGATAACTGGCGAGCCAATACCAGTTGAAAAAAATATTGACGCGCAAGTAGTGGCGGGAACCATCAACACCACAGGCACATTTAATTTTAAAGCAACAAAAGTTGGTTCGGAAACCTTACTCGCACATATTATTAAGATGGTCGAGGAGGCTCAAGGAAGTAAAGCGCCAATACAGGCCCTAGCAGACAAAATTTCTGCTATCTTTGTACCTATTGTGCTTGTGATCGCATTTTTAGCATTTGGTCTATGGATGTACTTTGGGATACCGACACTCGGAGTCCCACTTGCACTTTCATACGCACTGACTTCATTTGTGGGAGTACTGGTTATTGCTTGTCCTTGTGCATTAGGACTTGCAACCCCAACGGCTATTATTGTTGGAGTTGGTAAAGGAGCAAAAGAAGGAATATTAGTCAAAGACGCTACCGCTCTTGAAACACTTCATAAAGCAAATATCATTGTAGTTGATAAAACAGGAACAATTACAAAAGGCAAACCCGAACTTTCAAAGATTGAAAATTTAAGTAAGCTAAAAGACGATGAAATTCTTTCAATTCTAGCTACGCTTGAGAGCAAATCCGAGCACCCTATCGCGCATGCAATAGTAAACTACGCCAAAGAAAAAAATATCGCAACTTTAAATGTATCAAACTTTGAAATAATAAAAGGCAAAGGCTTGAGGGGAGTGATTAATGGAGTGGAATATTTTGCCGGTAATATAAAAATTATAAATGACTTAAACATATCTTTTGACATCAAAAATTTAGAAGTTGAAACATTGCAAGGTAAAACCCCAATTATACTTCTAAGTAAAAAAGAAATACTTGCAATTGTATATGTTGCAGATCAAATAAAGCCTGAAGCTATAGAAATGGTCAAGGAATTACATAAATTAAACAAGAAAGTAATAATGCTAACTGGCGACAATAAAAATACAGGCGAATATATTGCCAAACTTGTAGGTATTGATGAAGTAATTGCCGAAGTTATGCCAGAGGATAAATTGCGGGTGGTCAAAGACTTACAAAGCAAAGGCAATATTGTGGTCATGGCAGGTGATGGGGTCAACGATGCCCCGGCGCTTGCCCAAGCAAATGTTGGTATCGCTATGGGCACTGGCACCGATGTGGCCATAGAATCAGCCGGCATAACATTACTCGGTGGAGATGTTTCAAAAATTGTAAAAGCTGTCAGATTATCAAAAATAACAATGAACGGTATCAAACAAAATCTTTTCTGGGCATTTATTTACAATATTGTCGGTATTCCTCTTGCAGCAGGATTATTCTATCCAATTTTTGGTTGGCTTCTTTCTCCAGTATTTGCAGGGTTTGCAATGGCAATGTCGTCTGTATCAGTAGTTGGTAATTCATTACGAATTAAGTCTATGAAATTATAATTATGAAAAAATATACTTTTCATGTAACAGGTACTCATTGTGCATCTTGTAAAATATTAATAGAGGATATTCTAAGCGAGCAGGATTTTATCAAAAGCTCAAATGTAAATCTAAAAAAAGAAACAGTCACTATCGAAACCAACAGA
>JAYUHL010000053.1:0-4148 GCA_043767085.1 Minisyncoccota bacterium | reverse complement strand
CAAATAAAACTCATAAAAAGTTTACAATCAAAAAAGGAGATACTATTATATTGTCTGCTTCTATTGTTCCAGGAAATGAAATATCTGTTCAACACTTAAAAGATAACTTAGCACGTCATGGTGTAAAAATTATTTCTTATCGTACAAGTGAGGAAACAATTCATGCTACAGGTCATGGTAATCAAGAAGATGTAAAGTGGCTCCATCGTAAAACTCATCCTAAATTCTTTATTCCTATCCATGGTTGGCATTCGATGCTTGTAAAGCACAAAGAAATAGCGATGTCACTTGGTATGAGTGAAGAAAATATCGTTGTTCCTGATAATGGTTCACTCATAGAAATAACAGATGAAGGTACAAAAATAAGTGTCCGTAAAGAGAAAGCTCCATCGTCCCCTATGATGGTAGATGGTTTCTCTGTTGGTGATGAACAAGACGTTGTTATCCGTGACCGTATGATGCTCGCTCAAGACGGTATGTTTGTTTTAATTGCAACGATAGATTCACAAAATGGCAAGTTGCGTAAAAGCCCAGATATTATTTCTCGTGGTTTTATTTATCTAAAAGAAAATCAAGAGTTACTTCACCAAGTACGTCTTATAATTAAAAAAACAATCGAAGACGGTGCTCGCGATACAAGACCAATAAACTTTGACGTTATAAAGACAAATCTAGGTGACAATGTTTCTAAATTCTTATTTCAAAAAACAGCAAAAAGACCTCTCGTTATACCAGTATTGTTAAACCTATAGTATGCTCCGTAAAAAAATCAACATATTTTATATATTGTCATTTATGTTTACTTTTCATATTGCACTAGCTGCGTATGTCAACTCGAGCTTTATGTCAGAACATATACCAAGTAAATATGTTGGTTTACTCTATACGACGGCATCACTTATAACACTAATTATATTTGCAAATAGTTCTTATGTTTTAAGGAAATTAGGTAATAAAAAATTTGTTTTAAGCTTGCTTATTGTAAACATAATAACTCTTTTACAATTAATATTTACCCATAATCCTTATATAAAAGCATTGTCTTTTGTTTTTTTTCTTTCAAGTAATGTTTTATTTATGTTTAGTATGGACATATTTATAGAACATTTCATAGATCGAAAAAAAGAAGCCAGTTCTCATGGTGGATATTTGTCCATCATAAATATAGCTTGGGTTATATCACCCCTTTTAACAGCGAGCATTATAACAAATAGTCAAAATTATATTTTATTATATAAGATAAGTTTGATTATAACTCTTATAATGAGTGTGTTTTTAATATTTTCTATTCGGGACTTTAGAGACACAGTCTACAAAAAAATATCATTACTAAAAAGTCTTTCTTATTTAAAGAAAGCGCGCCATATAAAGTCTATCGTTATTCTAAATTTCTTATTGCAAGTATTTTTTAGTATTATGGTTGTTTATACACCACTTTATTTAAAAAACTATATGAATTTCGATTGGAGTCAAATTGGTATCATATTTACATTTATGCTTTTACCATTTGTTATTTTTGGAGGTTTAATTGGAAAAATGGTAGAAAAATATAATATTCAAAAAAGAAAGTTATTATCTATTGGTTTTTTTATCATGATAATTTCAGTTGCAATAATACCCCACTTAGACGCAAACATAGCAGTATGGGCATTTGTACTTTTTATGACACGTGTGGGGGCAAGTATAACTCAAGCAAGTGCAGAAATATATTTCTTTACTCATGTTCACGAAGAAGATGCATATTTATTAGGTATATATCGTGATATGGATCCCTTGGGTTATCTTGTTGGACCACTTTTAGCTTCATTCTTTATATTACTATTCCCTTTTGTTTATACATTTTTTATTTTATCATTAATATTAATGCTGGCATTTTATTTTATTCCTCATTTAAAACATAACCATGAATATACCTTACCCACTACGAATCAATAGATACTTAGCACTAACCAACATAGCCACACGCAAAGGGGCTGACGAGCTTATAAAAAAAGGTTCGGTTTTTATCAATGGTAAAAAAGCTGTACTTGGCGACACTGTCTATAGCAATGACAAAGTCGAAATCAGTGCTAAAAATATAAATCAAAATTATGTCTACTATGCCTACAATAAAGACACAGGCATATCAACGAATCCTGAAGTCGATACAAAAGATATACTGCAAGTTGCCAAATTCCCTGAGAAAGTTTTCCCTATCGGACGGCTCGACAAAGACTCACATGGTCTCATCATAATGACCAATGACGGACGGATAACTAATCGCTTGCTTTCACCACAATTTGTCCATGAAAAAGAATACGTTGTTCAAACTCAAAAACCTTTTACCGATCAATTTTTAAATACTATGGGAACTGGAGTCAAGTACGACAACTTTAAAAGTCTGCCGTGTAAAGTCTGGCCGTCTGTCTACAGTGTGTCAGGTAAGAAACAAGGCAAAGACCGCGATACGTTCAATATAGTCCTCACAGAGGGCAAAAAACGCCAAATACGACGTATGTGCCAAGCACTATTCCACAAAGTCATAGACCTACAACGCATCCGCGTTATGAACATAGAGCTAGGCGATCTACGAACAAATCAATTTCGCGCAATCAAAGGTAAAGAATTGGACACTTTTTTAACATTACTTGGGATAAAATAAAAAAACACTCAAGATTAATCTTGAGTGTTTTTTTAAACTATTTAGCGATGTATGGCTAAACCTACGGTCGCCCGATTGTTATTTAGCAATATATGGTAGTAGTCCCATAAAGCGAGAACGTTTGATAGCCATAGCAAGTTTTCGTTGGTTTTTTGCTGTTACGTCTGTGCGGTGACGAGCGATCATACGCGCACTTGGTGTTAGGAAGCGACGTAGTAATTCTGTATCTTTGTAATCAATATGTTTTATATTGTTTGATGAAAAGTAATCTTGTTTCATAATTATTTAATGTTAATTTTTAAAATGGAATATCTTCGGCATTTAATTCTTCTTGTGGATAGTCTATGCTATCACTTGCACTTTCTTGTGACTCGTTTTTACTAACTGGAGTTGATGTAGAACTTGGATTATAAGACCCTGTACCAGTTGCCTTTGAGCCGAATTGGACTGTGTCTGCTATGATCTCTGTTCTATATTTCTTCGTATTTGTTGCAGCATCATCCCAACTACGTGTTTCCATACGACCTTCAACTAATATCTGACTTCCCTTTTTCATATACTGGGCTACATTTTCTGCTGTCTTGCCCCAGACTACTATATTGTGATAGTCGGTTTTTTCTTGTCTTTGACCTTGCGCATCTTTGTATGTACGATTTGTTGCTAAACTAAAAGTACAAACTTTGTTTCCAGATGGTATAGCCTTTAGCTCTGGATCACGAGTTAGATTTCCTATTAAGACTGCTTTGTTTAAGTACATATATTTTTTAGTTGCCTAAATTAATTAATAATTACTCTGTAACCAATGCATCAATCTCTTTGTCTAGAACTTTTTCGTCTATCGGCATACTTTCTTGTTTAGTAACGGTGCGTCTCTTTACGCCATCTGTTTTACCATATGGACGCTTTTGAGATAATGTACTTTCTCTAACAGTATTTACAAGTAAGAAACGAATCAGTTTTTCATTACCATCTAAAATCTTTTTAATTTTCAAAATATCTACAGTTGTAGTTTCGAACTTGATCCAACCAAAATAACCGTAAGAAAAATATTGTTTCTTGTTTTCAATAGAACGAGACATTTCATAAGCTAATTCAATCATTTTAGGATTTTCATCAGAAATAAAAGTCGCACCACTATCTTTAATAATATCTTTTAATTTTGTAACCTCCTCAGCTAGATTCTCTTCTGCGATACTTGGAACCATCAGGTAACCAACTTCGTATACTCCCATTTTACTTTCTGTTTCTTCTTCAGAAACATCTACTTTCTCTGTCTTTTTTTTCATAAAATTGCACTAAATTCTTATTTTTATAATCATTTCTCTATGGACCAATGTGTAATGGCTATAAGGACATTACAAGAAAAATGTAATAACACTATAACAAATAAAAGCTAAAATGTCTATATTTCGCATTCTATGATCTAAAATGACACCATAGCCCTATTGGATCTATGATATAAAAAGACACCGAGGGTTAAATATAGTAAGGTAAATAAGCATTATTA
>JAYUHL010000052.1:0-1703 GCA_043767085.1 Minisyncoccota bacterium | reverse complement strand
TTGATAGTTTTTCGATTCTTACGAACTAATTGATTTATTGTTGGCATATTTTATTTGTGTATGTACTTTACTATAGTACAAGGAAAAAAGCAAGTCCTTATATCTGTGTTAGGTTTTGTGCGAAGCCAAAACCAAATTTTATAGGCTCGGAAGTATGGACAGTTCTCCATGAACCATACTGGTCTTGTTGTTCTACTTTTATAGTATACATACCTCCAGGAAGAAAACAGCGATAACGACCTTTCCCATCTGTATATTTTTTGTATTTTGTTTCTCCATCTGTCATAGAAATAACAGAGATGAAGCTTTTTTCCACTTCTTTACCTGTTTCTTTGTATACTACATTAGAAGAAGGACTATTTTTAAGAATCAACCAGAAAATCAAACCAGCTGAAACAAGCCAAACTAAAATAGAAATAATCACATCGACAATTAACAATTCTGAAAAGAATTTATTCTTGTTGTGAATAAAAAGCATACTATCTAGGAAATTGTAGTTAGACTTAACGAATAAATTATTTATTCTAAGGTCTTTAAAAAAATTGTATTTACTTGGTGGAACACTGTTTTGTGTCTCATCTACCACTGGCGGTGTTTGATTATTGTCTACATCAGAAAAGTCAAAAACTGGTATCGGACCCTCATCTTCATTTACTGGAATAGTGATTTCGACACTAGGAGGAGTCTTTGGATAGACTTTTTTATTAGGAACTATCTTTGGTTGCGGTGCTACGACTGGGTTAGGATTTATAACTGGATTAGGATTTATCGGTGGTATTGTATACCCCCCACCTGTAACGACACGCATTCGATAATTTGTTTTAACGCAGTAATTTGGATCTGTACAATCGAACTTTATCCAGCCAAAATTTTGAGCCCAAGCATAACCATTTAGTTCTCCTATGCTATTAATGTAAATCCGCGAAGCGCTACTATTTAAAAAAGGACCAAAATTAACCCACCCAGCGACGTCTCCCCAAGCATAACCAGACAAAAACCCATTTGTATTTATAACTTTAAAGTTACCATTTATAGGACTACAACCGCTCGCTGTTTGATTACAATTTAAAACAACATAACCGATACTACTACCCCACATATAGCCACTCAAACTGGCATCACTAATAACGATATTTGAACCGGGAGTATAAGAAAAATATCCAAAATTAACGGGTGATGTAGCTGTTACAGTACAACCTGCATTTTCACATAGTTGAGCTGTATGAAATGCAGGCTCTATTGTCCCCTCTGCCGCATAAGCCACATTTGCAAAAGTGAATATAAATAAAAGTGTGATGAATTTTTTCATATAATTTTGATTAAATAATTGATGTTAATTTCGTATATTACTTTTTAAAAATAAATTTATGGCGTGATGATGACTTCTGAAGTATCTGGTTCTATCACTTCTGATGGAGTGTCTGTAACTGGTGGATCGAGTACAACTGGGTCTACTACTACAGGGTCTGATATTATAGGATCTGTCGTAACAGGTGTAATTATAGCATTTATATTATCGTTTAATGCACTTTCTATTTGATCAGCGTTGAAACAAACCTTGCTTCCCGACGCTTTTACCATACAAATTTCTTTTGTTTCTATATTCTCCGCTCTCAACCTCTTCACAAACAACTCATCTATCTTGTTATTTACATTTGCAAACCAAGAGATCAGAGAGTCACGGTAAGTATTTGGTTTCTCTG
>JAYUHL010000051.1:0-9929 GCA_043767085.1 Minisyncoccota bacterium | reverse complement strand
AGTCAGTCATTTTTATGCCCGGTTGATAGGACGGAATGACTGAGCCACCTTCTGCTGATGGGCGACCGGCCAGAAAGTCACCGACCAATTGTGCGGGCCACGCCAAAACTCTCTCGCGGACAACACCCCGATGTAGAGATCAAAAACGATGACGCGGTGAATGCAAAACTGATAAAAGATATTGAGTTGATTGATGATCAAGATATAAAGGTGGCGAGCGCGATTAAAAAGTTTGAAGATGTAAAAGAAGATTATCGCAACTTGCTTGGCGTAAACCCATGCCTTATTATCCAGATTAGCAACAAAGACAAAGCGGATGCTGAAATTGCCGAGATAAAAAAGGAACTGGAAAAAGCTGAACACACGGATTTGAAATGGATGTTGATTGTTAATGAAGAGAAGCAGTGCGACACGAATGATACCTTTAAGGCGAAAAAGTTGCCCGTTGGCAAGTGGAAAGATTATGCCAAAGGAAATTCTAGTACTATTGATATTATCATTTTCAAAATGGTGATTACTGAAGGGTGGGATATTCCCCGCGCTTGTATGCTGTATCAAATGAGGGATAGCCATAGCAAGCAACTAGACGAGCAAGTGATGGGGCGAGTACGGCGAAACCCACGGCTCCTTGATTTTGAGACACTTCCAGATGAAGCACAAAAACTCGCTATGACCGCATGGATTTGGGGGATTGTTCCCGAGAACTTGGGAAAGAGTTTTGGGGTGAAATTGTGGCAAGATAGCGAAATAATTACCGATGAGATCAAGATCAAAACAACACGGCTAAAAACTTTGACGAAAAAGGCGAGCTTTAATCTGGCGACATTTTTGAAGGAGCAGTCTGCTGTGCCTGCACCGAGTTCTATTTTTACTTTGTGGCGAGGTTTTGTGAAAGCCGAAAATGGTGTGAGAGAGATGGGCGAAAATTATGCGAGTGGCTACGCAAAATGGCGGGAGTTTGCCGAGAATATTGAGGCGGTGGCGAGTGAAAGCAGTCAATATGTAAATGATTATGAGAGAAGTATGGAAGTGGTGAAAGACGAAAAGGGGCAAGATGTAGAAGTGTCTTTTGCTCCGACTTCGCACTATACGGATAACAATATTACGGGTGATAAAAAAACGGACAAAAACAACTATGTAAATATTGGCGATTGGGTATGGAAGCGAAACGATGGCAAAGAGAAATTTGCTTTTGATAGCGAGGCGGAGCGAGAATGGACGGAGATATTAAAAGATCTGACAAAAGATGATGTGACTGCTGGTAATGGGCGAGTTTGTAAAAAGGTAGAGGTTGGTAAGCAGAATCCGAAAGCTGGAAAGGTTGGTTTGTTTGGTGAAAAAGAGCCAGAACTGTTAGAAACAAAACAAGTATATCTGTGGGGTAAAAATTATGTCGCTAACTCGCCGATAAAGTTTGAGTATTATCTTGGCGCACTGCATTCTTCCTACCCTGATTTTGTGATGAAAGATAGTTTTAATCGGGTGCATATTTTTGAAGTGAAAAGCGTCAATATCTCGTCTGGTATGATTGGTGGTTTTGATAATAATATCTATGAAACTAAACTAGAAGAATTGAAAAAGGCATACAAGCAGGCGTCTAAACTGACCGAACAGATATTCTACTTGCCGATTTTGCGAGATGATAATTGGCGAATCTTTCAGTATGTCTCAGGTTGTGAAAAAACTTTAACAAAAGATCAGTTTGTGAATTTTTGTAAGACGGCAACTGTATAAAATTCAGCAGAAATGTTTTAGAAAAATAATATGGAAAAACAAGTAACAAAAAATCAACACATTGTACCCCAAACGCATCTGAGGAAATTTTCCATCCCAAATGACAAGAATAAGATTAAAGGTTTTGATTGCGATCAAATTAAAATTTTAAAAAAAGACCAGTCAATCAGATTAGTTTGTAGTGGGCATTTTCATTATGCCCTCGAACCAGGCATAGAAGATAAGTACAGTCAGGCAGTTGAAGATGCATTTGGTAATTTAGAGACTTGGTATGGGGACAATATCGAGAGAATAGAACAATCTTTTTTAAAGCAAGAAAAATTGAGTGACTCCGATAGATTCGGTCTTTCGTGTGTAATTGCAAATTTTTTCTTTAGGGGTCAAAATTTTAGACTTGAATCGCTAAATGCACTTAAAGAACTAGTGGACTAGATGCAACCGACAGTTAGCGAGCATATTTTTAGCGAAGTTTCAAAAAAGTACCCAGACATATTTACGGATAAGGAAAAAAGCAAAGAAATTGCAGATAAGGTGACACAAAACGAACTACAGAAAGTCGCCGGTAAAACATCGCACGCAACACAAAGAGCTTTTGATGTTGGTCATGCCAATACACTGACGCACAAGAAATGGGATATTTTTCTAAATAAGACAGACTGTCCTTTCATAACTAGTGATGAGGCAGTCATTGATTTAATATAGATACAATAATGAAAGGGCTCTAGACTAGCAAAATCATGCTAAAATCTAAAAATGCCATATAAATTCAAGAGAATTACACAAACAAAGGCAAATAAAATATTGAGGTGTTTTGCAAGTGATATTTCAGCAACACAAACAGCAAATCTAGTAGGTGTAAATAGAAATACAGTGAATGATTGGTTTAATAGTTTTAGAGAAAAGATATTGGAGTACCAAGAACATGACAACGGATCATTTCACGGAGAAGTAGAATTAGATGAATCATATTTTGGAGGACCAAGAAAAAAGACTCATGCTGGAGACAGAAGAAAAAGAGGGCGGGGTGCGGAGAACAAAGTGCCGGTTTTTGGTATCAAAAAGAGAGATGATGGCAGAGTATATACTCAAATCATCAAAAACGCTTCAAAACAAGAGCTTTTGCCGATTATTAAGAGATTAGTCGCCAAGAACAATACCACTATCTACACAGACAAGTGGAAGAGCTATGACAGTCTTGTTTTAGATGGTTACAAACATAAAAGAATTAATCACTCAGAGGCATACTCAAATAGAAAAGGAACCCATGTGAATGGTATTGAAAACTTCTGGTCATTTGCCAAAAGAAGACTTGCTAAATTCAATGGAGTGTCAAGAAAAACATTCTTGCTTCATTTAAAAGAATGTGAGTTTCGATATAATCACAAACATGATATACTTAGATTATTAAAAGTAATTATTAGCAGTTTGCTAGTCTAGAGCCTTGATTTAATATAGATACTATAATGAAAGATACAAACAGAGAAGGGCTTATTAATACTTTTCATTTTATGCAAAATGCTCCTTGGAGCTTTCCTTACGTTGTATTTTGTATTGTTTTTTTGTATTTTCTAAATAAAAAAGTTAAGTTTTTTAATAATGTTAAACTGAGCAACGCAGATGAGACTTCAAAAAGTAACAATCTAGCTACTTTTGTATTCTTTGTTATTTTTATGGCTATGGTTTTTGGATTTATTTCTATTATATTTCAGTCATTCTAAGTTTTTATTCAAAATGCAAATCTGTCTTTTTTGTTGAAAGGACTTTGGAAAGGAGAGGGTATTTTGTTAAATTTTCGTCTTCATTTATGAGAGCGATGGCTTGTTCGCGGGCGGCGGTGACCATCTTTATATTTTTTATGGCTTCCATACCTAAATCGGTGATGCCCCATTGTTTGTCACCAGCGAGTAACCCTGACCCACGAAGCTGTAAATCGAGCTCGGCGAGCTCGAACCCAGAACTTGCTTTTTGCAAGGCTTTCAATCTATCCATTGTTTTATCTGTCTTGGCATCGGCAAATAAATAACAGTAGGACTGGTCGCTTGAGCGTTGGACTCGGCCACGTAGTTGGTGCAATTGCGCTAGACCAAAACGCTCGGCTCCCTCGATGATTATCGATGTAGCATTTGGTACATTAACCCCGACTTCGATAACAGATGTCGCAACCAAAA
Organism: Minisyncoccota bacterium; assembly: GCA_043767085.1. Classification (GTDB taxonomy): domain Bacteria; phylum Patescibacteriota; class Minisyncoccia; order Phycocordibacterales; family UBA9973; genus UBA8515. The sequence goes on along the minus strand of JAYUHL010000051.1, from coordinate 6,027 downwards.
TATCTATCTCTTTATCTTTGAAACTTTGCATGACTTCTTCTTTTTTCTGTTTGGTCATCTTGCTATGCATGATGCCTATTTTGTAATTTGGAAAAATTTCTTTTTCTAAACGCTTGGCTTCTGTTGTTACGTTCTTCATATTTAAAGTTGCAGATTCTGGGTCGCTTGCCCGACTGTCGCCATCAAGCGATGGCGGGTCTATTCGCGGACAGATAACATAAAGTTGTCGACCTTTTTCTAAATCTATTTTTATTTTTTCATAAGCCTCGTCACGCTTGTTGGTCGGGACGATTTCAGTGATAACTTTTTTTCTTCCCACTGGCATCTCGTCTATGACTGATAAGTCCAAGTCACCATAAATAGTAAGAGCAAGGGTACGGGGGATAGGTGTCGCTGTCATCGAAAGATAGTGAGGAGCATGACCCTCCTTTTTGGCTAACTTCATACGTTGATTGGTACCAAAACGGTGTTGCTCGTCTATAATTACCAATCCTAAATCCTCGAATTCAACACTTTTTGATATAAGCGCATGAGTGCCAATAACTATTGGTATCTCGCCATTTTTGACCCATTTTAACAATTGATTTTTGGAAATAGGGGTCCACGTTTTGACTTGTTGTCCGTTCTCCCAATGAGCGCTTTTGCTCGGATATTTACGACAACCAGACCCTGTGATAAGACCAATAGAGATACCAGTGTGTTCAAAATATTCTAAGAAACTTTCATAAAGTTGTGTGGCTAGTACTTCTGTTGGTGCCATATAAGCAACTTGTAAACTTCCAAAACTCTGGCCAACAGGGCGGTTTTTTATAACAGCATAGGCGACAGTTGCTGCGATGAAAGTCTTGCCACTTCCTACATCGCCTTCGACTAGGCGTGACATCGGTTTGTCTTTTGTGAAATCATCGAGGATGTTTTGGATCGCATTGTTTTGTGCTCCCGTTGGAGTAAATGGGAATCGAGAAACAAAGTCCTCGATATCGGTCTTTGGGATTTTTAATTTATAAGAGAAAAATTTATCATACTCTTTTCTTTCTTTTTGTCTTTGGAGTTGTATAAAAAATACTTCTTCAAAAGCAAATCTTTTGCGCGCCATTTCCGCATGTTCTTTTTTTTGAGGTAGATGTATCCAAATCAAAGCTGTGCCTAAATTTGGTAATTTATATTTTTCAACTATTTCTTTTGGTAAATAATCTGTAATATTTTTTATTTCATCACTTTTTAGTATTTTACTTATTGCATGATATATCCATTACGAAGTTATACCACGTGACTCGCGGTAGATAGGGTAGCCGTATTGTTGTTGTGCATTTCCATTTGCAAAAAGTGAATCGTGCAAATCTATAGGTAAACTCTCATCTTTATTTATCTCTGGATTGGTCATATTTAAACCATAAGTTTCGTGCCTCGCTACCTTGCCTGTAACTTTAACAATGCTTCCTTCTTTTATCATTCGTGCTAAATATGGCTGATGAAACCAAACGAGTTTTATACTTCCTGTTATATCTTCTAGGGTAGCACTGCTCATATTTGTCTTGCTCTTAAAGCTTTTTTTAATTTGCAAATTTGAAATCTTGCCCATTAGCGTTACATTGTCACCATCATCTATACTATTTATATGACGAAGATCAGACATATCTGTATATCGAACAGGGAAGTGATACAATAAATCACCAATACTTTCTAAGCCCAAAATTTTCAAGGCTTTTTTAGCATTTATATCGAGTCTGAAGTTTTTCTCAATTGGATCATGTAGATTCATATAATCTACATTATATCTTTTATCAAAGATATGCAGCAAGCTTTCTTTTGTGATATAATAATTTAATGCTAAAGTTTAAAAAAGGTTTTACCCACCAAAAAATTCCTAATTTTTTAGGCGGGTTTACTCTCATTGAACTTTTAGTTGTTATCTCGATAATTAGTTTGCTTTCTAGCGTTATTTTGGCTTCATTAAACTCAGCACGAATGAAAGGGAGAGATGCAAAAAGAATATCTGAATTAAGAGAAATACGAACAGCACTAGAGTTGTATTTTGATGCAAATGGTTATTATCCACAATCTGATTGTGGTTGGGATTGTAATGGATATAGAAACAGTTATGTTGATTCATCTTGGAATGCTCTGGCTCTTGACCTGGCTCCATACATAAAATTACCCAAAGATCCTGTAAACTCTTCTTGTCCACCCTGGAGTAATAATTGCTATTCATATGCTTATGGGAACGTAGGACGATCAACTTTACGTGTTCAATATGATCTTACGGCTCAATTAGAAGATGTAAATAATAAAAACAGATGTGAACTTATGAATTATAAGTTTTTTTTCGATAATCGAAGTTGGTGTCCCTCGTATTCTAATTATATATACGAAGCTTCTATTAATTGATCCGAAACAGGTCCTTGAGCTTTAAAAAGAAATTGTTTATACTAAGACGATGGAAATACTAGGAAAGATTTTAGGTAGTCAAATAAAAGTTAAAGTTATGCGCTTATTTATTCTCAATACAGCGTCTTTTACTGTTGAAGAAGTTGCATCTCATAGTCGAGTGTCAGTATCTAATGCCCGTAAGGAAATAAACAATCTGGTGTCTATAGGCTTTATTAAATCTAAAATAGTAATTGTCGCTGGCTCTCGTGGTTCAAAAAAGAAAGTAAATAATTTCTATCTAAATCCGGATTTCGAGTATTTAAACTCTTTGCGTGATTTATTGGTTGATCCAAATACTTTAATTCAAGAGGATATGGTCAAAAAGTTTAAATCAATTGGAAAAATAAAGCTCATGATTGTTTCTGGAGTCTTTATGTATGAATCTAAAAGTAAGGTAGATTTACTAATCGTTTGCGACAAAGTAAAGAAAAATACACTAATACAAGTTATCAAGGCTCTCGAAGCTGAAATAGGTAAAGAGTTGGATTATGTGGTTTTTGATACTACTGAATTTAAATATAGACTCGATATGTATGATAAATTGATTTGCGAGCTCATACAGTCACCTCACCAAAAGCTAATAGACACTGGAACTTTATCCACATATATATCTAAAAATTAGTCTGTTTATAAATAAATCTGGTATAATATAGGAAGTACTTTAAAGGGTCGAATCCTATGGTACCTTTATTATTTTTTATAAAATTAATCTATTTATGTTTATGCAAACATGGGGTGATGTTTTCAGTAATTCATTGTTTAACTTATGGAATGGTTTCGTTGGTTTTGTGCCAAATGTTTTAGGAGCTCTTATCATTTTTATTGCTGGTTGGATTGTTGGAGTAACAATTGGCAAATGGGTTTCTCAACTTGTTTCTAAGTTGAAAATCGATAAACTATTTGAAAGTGCAGGAGCACAAGATGTTCTAGATCGTTCAGGTTTAAAACTAAGTATTGGACGTATCTTAGGTGGAATAGTTAAATGGTTTATCATCATTGTCTTTTTGATGACATCATTGGAACTAATACATCTTTCTCAGGTTAATGAATTTCTAAAGAGTACTGTTTTACTCTACTTACCAAAAGTTTTGATTGCAGCGTTGGTCTTAGTTGTTTCAACAGTTCTTGCTGATACTATGAAAAAAGTTGTCTCAGCTGCTGCTAAAGTAACAAATATCAAAACAGCAAATATGCTCGGATCAATTGTATTCTATGCAATCTGGGCTTTTGGATTGATTATTGCTTTGTCTGAACTAGGAATCGCTGCTGCATTTATGCAAATACTCTTTACTGGAGTTGTTGCAGCAATAGCTATCGCTGGGGGACTTGCATTTGGTCTCGGTGGCAAAGAAGCAGCAGCTCGCTTGCTCTCAAAGGTTGGTTCTGATATGTCTTCAAAGATGTAGTCATTTATAAATATCTTTAAAAAGCCCCGCCATTAGTGGCGGGGCTTTTGCATGTACTTATATACTTCTTATGGTACAATATTATTGTTATTTATTAATAATCTAATTTAGTCGCCCAGATCGTGGCGAATAAAGAAATCCAATGAAACAAAACAAAGGTATCGCTAGTCTGAGTCTGATAGTGTTAATTGTTCTAGGAGTGGCAGTTGTTGGTGGCGGTGCTTATTATTTAGGTAAGAGTGATTCAAAAAAAGAAGTAAATAATCCAGTAGCTAATACTGATGAAAATTTACCAAGTGAGAAAAATAAAGTATTAGAAAATGTTACTACTGATAATGAAGTGAATGATTTGGTTAAAGCGGTTACGCTTGATATGTCTAGTGAATTAGCTAGAACTTATAAAACAGCATTTACAAATGCCTTAAAACAGCCAGTAAGTTTTAATGGGCATTATGTAGTTACAAGTTGGGGTTGTGGATCTGGGTGTTTAAGTTATGGAATTGTTGATAAATTAACAGGAAAAGTATATCAAGCACCTGGAGATGATTATGGGAATACAGCCGGATATTCTGGAGATGAATATTTTGATAAAACAAGATGGTCAATAGATAGTAATTTATTTAAAGCTATTGGGTACACATCTATTGATACTTATAAATTTGAAAATGGAAAGTTCACAAAAATAAAATCTGATCCATTTACAATAAATTCTGCAACAAAAGATATTTCGACAGCAAATTGGAAAACATATTCTAGTGCAGAGTATGGTTTTAGTTTTAAATATCCTTCAAATTGGGAAACACCTAGTGGAGTATTTAATGGTAAGAGTTTTGAATTGTATTCAAAAGAAAGTATAACTGTACCTTTTATTACTTACTATCCATCAAATAGTGAATCAATTTATAATTCTTTTATTAGTGGACCATGGGGTCATAGTATAAAAGATATTCCTGTAAATATTAACATATCAGGTCAAAATGCTTCTAAATTTACTTATGAAACTTCTGTAAATGGAAAAGGTCAACCATATCCTCTTTTTAATCAACAAATTGGTTTTAAAGATGGTAAAGGCGGATTCTTTGTAATTAATTTTGCTGTCCCATCTACGCAAAAAGAAAATGGTATTTATTTATTTGGTCAAATATTATCTTCTTTTAATATTAAATAATTATTACTTAATTTCCTAAAGGCTTTAAATTAATGATAGTTAACCTTTGTCACCCCAATTGTATCAAACTGTCACCCCATATGGTTAACTGTACAAATCCTTGACTTTTTTTTAGGCTTCGTATACAATACGGGGCACGATGTTAATAAATACAAACCAAACAAAACTGCGGGCAATGTAAAGCTTTTATGTTTTACTTGAGCCGCTCGGATGAGTGGTTTTTTATTTTATTGAGTTGATCGTATGATATTTGAAAACTGAATGCTGTTCCCACTCACTGTTATCCTAACAATTTTTGTCAGGGTCTTTTCAATCGAGTGGGAAATAGAACATGATAATTAAAAGATGTACCAATAAGATGGAAGCGGTTCCGGACTATTGGTATATCGTCGGAATATTCTTTTAAAGAATAGGAAGATGGTTTTCAGATTTCCTAATAGGAAATTAAGAGTATATGGTGGATGCCTAGACTAAAAAAAGCGACGAAAGACGTGGTATGGCGACGATAAGTTTCGGGGAGGTGCCTAACAACCTTTGATCCGGAAATTTCTGAATGGGGAAACCCCTCTTGGTAAACCCAAGAGAGCTTCACTAATTATAAGTGAAGTAGCAAACCCAGGGAAGTAAAACATTTCAGTACCTGGAGGAAAATAGAACAATAGTTATTTCCTAAGTAGCGGCGAGCGAAAAGGAAGAAGCCCAAACCGATTGTAGCAATACAGTCGGGGTTGTAAGGTAACAATGTAGATTTATCTAGAGGAGTTAAAAAATATTTTATTAGATTAAGCTTCTGGAAAGGAGCGCCATAGATGGTGATAGCCCAGTAATCGAAAATAAAATGTCTCTTTGATTGTTATTCTTGAGTAGCTCAAGACATGAATAGCTTGAGCGAATCCGCCGGCACTAACCGGCAAGGCTAAATATTTTTTTAGATCGATAGTGAACTAGTACCGTGAGGGAAAGGTGAAAAGAACCCCGATAAGGGGAGTGAAATAGACCTGAAACCATATACTTACAAGGAGT
>JAYUHL010000050.1:0-4210 GCA_043767085.1 Minisyncoccota bacterium | reverse complement strand
CTCAGTTACAAAACCCCCACGGAAAAGGCGTGGAAAACTAGCATTCAGCTGGTCTGAGATTAATAAAATGGAAAATATTAAAAAATCGTTCAATGTTTATTGTGATGTTGTTGGAGCTGTGTTCGCTTTGATTGGTTTTGCTGGTTTTGTTTCGAAAGTTACGCCGTTTGCGTTCTACCAAGACAATCAAACTACTTGCGGATTTCTGGCGATTATGTTTTTGGGGTTTGCTTTTATGTCAGTAGAAAGGACTTTTCTGTTTATGTTAATACAGATACCTTTAGAGACAACTAGGTTTAGTTTCAAGACATTATGGATCGAGCCATTTGTCTTTATATTTTTCGCTATAATTTTGTTATTTGAGGCGTTCGGATTCCATTCAATGGATAAAATAAATGACGTTCTCGTACTTTTAATAAAACATCTGACCTCTGGTTGATGTTTTTTTTGTTTTTACAAAGACAAATTACCTTGCGCTGTGACTTTTTGTGTTGTTGTTTGTGGGTTCAAATATCCTGCCATTGCAATCATCAGAGCATTGTCGCCGGTTATTTCGCGGACTGGTTCATAGATTGTTACACTCAATTCACCACACTTCTTTAAAAGTTCTGAACGCAAATGTTTATTTGCACTGACTCCACCACCTAAAAGTAAATGAGTAGAGCCATTTTCTTCTAATGCATTCATAGTTTTATTTACTAGGACATCTATTGCTGCATCTTCGAAAGCAAGCGCTATATTTATCTTGTCCTCTTCATTTTTTATTTCATTGTCGCGGATATAGTAAAGTACTGCAGTTTTTAATCCTGAAAATGAAAAGTTGTAATCGCGGGAGTGCATCATCGGGCGAGGGAATTTGATACCCTCTCCTTGACGAGGAGGGGTGCCTGATAAGGCGGGGTGGTGATTAATTTTTAGATCACCACCCCCAACCCCCTCCTCGATAAGGAGGGGAGCTAAACGCCCCATTTCTGCCAACTTCGAAATCTGTGGTCCGCCTGGGTATGGCAAGTCGAGCATGCGAGCGACTTTGTCATAAGCCTCACCAACGGCATCATCGACAGTTTGTCCGATAATCTCGTATTGGTTTTTATTTTCTATTTTTACTATTTGTGTATGACCACCAGAAACTAAAAGAGCAATGGAATCATTTGGCATTTCCTTTAAAACTATTTTTTTACTTTTTTCGTAGACTGGCAATAAACTCGAAACTAAATGACCTTCCATATGGTTGACCGGTATAAGCGGTATATCCCAGATATACGAGAGCGCTTGCGCAAAATTGACCCCAACCCAGAGTGCTGGTTCGAGTCCTGGTCCGTAGGTGCAAGCGATGTTGTCTATGTTTGGTTTTTGAATTAAAGGAGATTTTAAAATCAGCTCACACAACTCTTGCTCGTGGTTTAAAATTTCTTTTAATTTTTCTATTTGTTCTTTACTAAAACTATCTTTACTTTCAAAATAATTATTACTTTCTTTTAAAACTTGGATTAAAATTGGGTAAATGTTTTTGACGTGCTCTCGTTTAGCCATAGCAGGGTAGACACCACCAAACTGTGCATGGAGTGCTATTTGCGAAGCTATTTCATTGGCTTGTATCTCTATATTTATTTGGTTATTTTCTTGATTCATCTCGACAATACATAAAGCTGTCTCGTCGCAAGATGTTTCTATAGCAAGTATTTTCATTTTATGAGTGTATCAAAAAAAAGTCTTTTTGACTATATTTACTTTCTATGCTATTGTTCTTAAAAGAAATTGAAACTTAAACTATTTTTATATGAAAAAACAAATTATAACAATTACAGGAAATTTAGGAGCAGGTAAATCAACCACTGGGGAAGCTGTTGCTTCATTACTTTCGTATACTCATAAATCAACTGGTGATTTTATGAGAATCCTGGCCCAAGAAAGAGGTGTAACACTTAACGAGTTGAGTATTAGAGCTGAAACTGATCCAAGTATTGATGAGATTTTAGATAATTCAAATAAAGAATTGGCTAGTATGGAAAATATAGTTGTCGATGGACGATTGGCCTGGTTTTTCATACCAGAATCTTTTAAAGTTTTTTTAAAATTAAAACCAGAAATTGCAGCTGAAAGGATTTTGAAAGATACAGAAAACAAAAACAGACAAAATGAATCTGGCAATTTTCATACAAAAGATTCAATTTTGAATGCAATTAATTTTCGTTTAAAAAGTGAAAGAAAGCGTTATAAAGATTTGTATGATATAAATGATCATCAAGATGAAACTAATTACGACTGCGTCATCGATACTGGTTTATCAGAAAACAATATCGAACGTGTATCTCAAATAATAATAGAAGAATACAATAAGTGGTTACAAAAATAACAGACAATCGATGCATGATTGTCTGTTTTCTTTTGTGTTGTTTTCGTGCTAAAATTTAATTATGAAACATCTGCAAGACATAATTGGTGAAATAAATCCATTAGAAATAAAGGGTTCTTTAGAAAGAGAAATTTCTGGTATCTATTTGTCATCTAAAGAAATTAAAAATGACAGTCTTTTTGTGGCTTTGACAGGAGACAAGGTGGATGGGCACAACTTTATTTCTGATGCTATTGCCAATGGTGCTGTTGTTATCATCCACGATAAAGAATTGATAGCGTATCATACAGAGGTGACATATATCCGTGTCGCTTCAGCTCATGAGGCTATAGGATACATTGCTCACGCATATTATGACTTCCCAACAGAAAAGTTGAAACTCATCGGTGTCACTGGTACCAATGGTAAAACAACAGTGACGACATTATTGCATCAACTTTATCGCAAGATGGATTGGCGAGCAGGTCTCATAGGTACAGTATGTATAAAAATAAATGATCAAACACAAGACGCAGAGCGAACAACTCCAGATTCAATAACTTTAAACAAAATACTTTCTCGTATGGCTGATCATGGTTGTGAGTACGTTTTTATGGAAGCTTCTTCTCATTCTATCGATCAAAAAAGAATTGCGGGTCTTTCTTTTGCTGGTGGGGTCTTTACTAATCTGACTCATGATCATATAGACTATCACAAAACTTTTGAGAATTATGCGGAGGCTAAGAAAAAGTTTTTCGATAGTTTAGATAGTAATGCTTTTGCTTTATCAAATATGGACGATAAATATGGGAGCTTTATGTTAAAGGACACTAAGGCAAAAAAGTATTTCTATAGTTTAGATAAAGAGAATACTTTACACGACAACGCTGACTTTACGGAAAAACTAGAGCATAAATTAATAGGTCATTTCAATGACTACAATGTTTTGGCTTGTTTTGGTGCCGCTGTATTGTGTGACGAAGATAGAAATAAAGTAAAGAAGTATATAACAGAGCTTTCTCCTGTAGTTGGACGTTTCCAATACTTTAAAACAAAAAACAATATTACTTGTATTGTCGACTATGCTCACACACCAGATGCACTTTTAAATGTACTAAATACTACAAATGATTTGCGTGAAGATAAAAAACAAAAAATAATTACCGTCGTTGGTTGTGGTGGTGATCGCGATAAAACAAAGAGACCTATCATGGCAAAAATCGCATATGACATGAGCGATATTGTTATATTAACATCGGATAATCCACGGACAGAAAATCCAGATGAAATTACAAAAGATATGATAGTTGGATTAGAAAGTTTCGATAAAAAACAATTAGCACAAAAAGTAAAAGTAATTCCAGACCGTCACGAGGCCATAAAACAAGCGTGTTTTACGGCAGTTGATGGCGACTTTATAATGGTTGCAGGCAAAGGCCACGAAACGTACCAAGAAATAGATGGTATTAAAAATCATTTTGATGATATGGAGGAGCTGAGTAAGTATTTTATGATATAATGATTGTATGAAAGAAAATGTTATTGCTTATATAGATGCTTCCAATCTTAAATTCGGCATAAAACAGAGTGGATGGGAAATAGATTATATTTCTTTTCGTTCTTGGCTTCGAGATAAATTTGGAGTTACAAAAGCGATCCTTTTTCTGGGACTTATACCCGATAAAGCTAATTATTACAATTATTTGCAAAAATTTGGATACGTATTAGTTTTTAAGCCAACCATCACAAACAGTGAAGGTAAGGTAAAAGGTAATATTGATGGTGAGCTAATACTAAACATAGCTTCTGATTTTTATGAGAATAAATTTTCTAAAGTTATTCTTGTTTCTGGTGATGGAGACTATCATTGTATTG
>JAYUHL010000049.1:0-4219 GCA_043767085.1 Minisyncoccota bacterium | reverse complement strand
GACCCAGATTAATAACAAGAAACTTGTGCCTTCTATGGTGTCATTTTACGCCAGCCCAATTAAGAAGGTACGGTGTCTTAATTAAATCATTTGACATGCAAGATGTACAGTTAACCATATGGGGTGACAAATATGATAGATTGAGGTGACAGAGGTTAACTAAACACAAGATCGACCTGTGGTTTTTTTTAAACAATTATTTATTTTCAGACCAATTTTTTGCCATAATCAAAAGTGGTGAAGCCAGAAATAGTGATGAATATGTTCCAAAAAACATACCGGCGGTGAGCATTAAAGCAAATATCTTTGTACTTTTTGGACCAAAGAAAACCAGAGCCAAAAGAACAATAATAACCGTAGATGAAGTTGCAATAGAACGAATATAAACTTGCTTTATACTATTACCAACTGTTTCTTCAAAAGTTTTGTAACCACCTGAACGGATATTTTCACGGATACGGTCAAATACTACTATAGTATCTGAAACAGAAAGTCCTAGAATAGTAAGGATAGCTACAACAAATAAAGTATCGACTTCATGTCCATAGAAATAACTAATAACTGAAAAGATTCCGACAGGGATGATTATGTCGTGAATCAAAGTTGTAATAGCAATGAAACCATATTTCCAAGATGAAACTGGTTTTGAAACTTTACGGAAAGAAAAAGCAATAAAGAATACAATACCAAATGAAACTAGTACAAATAGGATTATAGATTTACGAGCGAGCTCTGCTCCGACCGATGGGCCAATTGAAGAAAAGCTTTTTTCTGTAGCATCAGCTCCAAATAACGCAAGCAATGATTCATGTTCTGATTCTGTTAAAGCCCGAGTCTTTATGGAGTAACCATTATCACCTGTTTGGACTATTAAAGCTTCTCCTAAACCTATATTACTAATAGATTTTTGTAAAACTTGTTTATCTGGAAGCCCATTACTAAAAATAATTTCAGTACTTGAACCACCCTTGAAATCGATACCCAGTTTAAGACCCGATAAAGATATAGCGGTAATTGAAAATATAACTAGAAAAACTGAGATTAGAACAAATATTTTTTTGTGTTTTATTATAAACATATATTATTTTTGTGCGCGAGCACTACTTAGACCTGACCCGAATAAAAATGAAATGACCTTTGAATTATTTTTGATATTTAGTGTATACAAAAATATACGAGTTATAAATACAGCTGAAACCATAGATACTATTACTCCCATCACGAAAACGAGAGCGAAGCCTTTTATGAGAGCTGTCCCGAACCAAAACAAAAGGACACCCGTAATCAAACTTGAGAAGTTAGAATCACGAACAGAAAACCATGCCCTTTTAAAACCATTATGTATTGCTTCTGCAGCATTTTTACCGTTACGTAATTCTTCTTTTATTCTTTCAAAAATAAGAACATTGGCGTCAACGGCGATACCGAGCGATATAACGAAACCTGCGATACCAGCTGCTGTGAGCGTAACAGGAACAACTTTAAACAAAGCTAGCATTGTGGCTGTATAAATAGAAAGAGAAAGTACAGCTATGAAACCAGGAAGTCTATACCAGATAATGAGGAATAGCGCGATAGCCAGAAATCCTATAATAGCAGCCTTGACTCCAGCATGAGTTGCTTCATCACCTAAACTCGCACCGATAGTTTGTGTTGAAACTAAAGATATAGGAACAGGTAATGCACCAGAATTCAAGCGTTGAACTAAATCTTTTGCTTCTTGGGGTTTAAAGTTACCAGAAATTTGAGCTTTACCGCCACTAATAGCTTCGTTTACAACAGGAGATGATATTATATTTCCATCTAAGAATATAGCAACTGTCTTGCCAACATTTTCTTTTGTAATTTTCTGAAACAAATCAGAGCCTTCTTTATCAAATTGCAAAGACACAACAGGCTCACCAGTGGTTGGATCGAATTCAACAATAGCACGATCTAAGTAACGACCAGTAAGTTCAGTTGGGATATAAAGAGAATCCATATTTAAAACAACTTTTCCACTTGCATCAACTGTTGCAGTTTGAGGTGCATTCTTGTCTGGATTTTCTGTTTTGAATTCTAAAGTTGGAGTCTGACCGATCATTTCTATTGCTTTTTTGACATCTGTTACTCCAGGTAGATCTATGCCGAGTCTTTCTTCACCATTGTCAGCGAGCCCCCCACGAATAACCGTCACAACAGGCTCTGAAACACCAAAAACATTGATACGTCTCTCTATAACATCACGCAATGAATTCATCGCTTCTTCTGTTTGTGTTTTATCGACTTGTGCTAAATCAGCCTTATAAACAAGGTGTGTACCACCAGAAAGATCGAGGCCTAATTTGAATGGATACTTTGCAACACCTGTTGGTGCAACAGTCTTATCCATTGATCTATGTGCCATTTCTGACCTATAAACAAAAAAACCAATTCCAAAACCAATCAATAAAATTAATAACGCTATAATTCTTGTTTTTACCATAATGGAGATATTTTATAGTTTTTAGGCTAAAAAAGCAAGGTATTATTTAGTTAACACACTAGGATAGAACTAGCAATAAATCATAGATTTATGTGCCCATCCTTGTTTTTAACTTTAGATTTTCTCTCTGCTACTAGCAATACATTTTGGAGTAAAGTAGCCACCGTAATAGGACCAACACCACCTGGAACCGGCGAGATGCATGAAGCGATGCCTATAACTGAATCTAAATCAACATCTCCAACAATAGAACTATTTTCTTCAGAAGTTCCTGCATCAATTATCACGACGCCTTCTTTTATCATAGATCCTGTAATATATCTTCCTTGACCTATTGCAGAAATCAACACGTCAGCCTCTTTTATTAAACTAATTTTATTTTCTGTCTGACTATTAATCACATCAACAGTCAAACCACGTTCTCTTAATAGATGAGCAACAGGACGACCAACTAGAACACCTCGCCCTAAAACAACAATTTTTTTACTTGCCCCGTTTTGGAGAGAATTTTCAAAGTTTTCTACCGCATAATCAAACACTTTCATGCACGCAAGTGCTGTTGGGAAACCATGAAGTGTTTCCCCATTATAAAAATTAGTGCTATTTTTAGCATTTAAACAATCAACATCGAGATCGACATCGACAGAATTCAAAACTCTTTCTTTATCTATATGACTAGGTAATGGGAGTTGAACTATGATGCCACACATGTGTGGAACTTTATTTAAGTTTTCAATTGCATTTATCACCTCCTCTGTTGTTGATTCTGCTTTAAAAAAAGCTTCACGAAATTTTATACCAACTGACTCAGCAGTTTTGGCTTTCATTTGAACATATTGCAAAGAAGAAGGATCATCCCCAACTAGTATGTCACAGAAAATAGGCACAAAATCTAACTTTTGAACTTTTTCCTTTATGTCTTGCAACATCTCATTTTTAATTTTCCGCCCATTTATTATTTGTGTCATATTATACTCTAACCACAAATCGGACTTGTGGTTATATTTGATTACTTAATTTTCTTTATACTTTAACCAACTTATAATCTCTTTATCAAAATATCTTATATTAGAAAAATATTTTGGGAAACTATCTAAATCTAGAATTTTAAAATGACTTCTTTCTATATTTTTGTAATCAAGATAACTACCCCATTTATACTTTTCTAAAAAATCTAGTGTTCTACCGATATCTCTAATCCCCTTTTCTTTCCAATCATTTTGGATTAATTTCACAGGATTTAAATGAATATAAGAAAAAAGATACTTTGCCTGATTATCATTCTCAATATGTACTGACTTAAATTTACCTTCAAATAAACTACCGGTGCGTTCGTATTTTGTATTAAAATATTTTGCATAAGAAGTTGAAACTTTACGCATAAATTCAGATATTTTATTTTTATCTCTATTTTTTCTAAAGCTTTTCCACAAGTCGGACTTGTGGCTGGGAGTTATATAAAGATGAAAATGATTTGGCATTAGAACCCATGCTCCTATAGAAACAATTGTTTCTTCTCGATCAAAATCGAAAGCATCTATGTTTGGCTTGATTATATCTTCTCTAAATTTAAAATTTTTATAAGTATTACAACAATACAAACATTTTATAAAGTATTCATAATCCTCAGCATCTGAAAAAATCTTTTGTTTACTGTTACCTCTATTGTAAATATGGTAGTACTCTCCTTCTATAAGTGGTACTTTTCTAATAGACATATTTTTATTATATAAAAGTAAGTACTAATACACAATA
>JAYUHL010000048.1:0-4229 GCA_043767085.1 Minisyncoccota bacterium | reverse complement strand
AAAAAATTGAAAAATTTATTTTCTATATATTAACTTAAACACATTATTCTATATATAAAATTAAACAATGACATTATCTAAAAAAGCAAAGACTTTTGGAGAGACATTGCTCTCTAACCCTACCCTAACCCTTGAACAAGTAAAGGCTCAAATGCTTGACTATCTGGAAAGTAATTACAAGACTTTGGGATCCAAGTGGACGGTATTTTATGATCTGCGTCGTATGTTCCTGGAACGCTTTACTGATGAAAAAATAATTGAAAATATTAAAAATAATATAAAGCCTCCCACGTCTTGGGATTTGACTCTGAAAAAAATGGCTACTGAGAACGCTATGCAAAAGGAACCCGTCAGAGTTGATATGAAGGAATTTGAAGACTTGATAGCAAAGAATCCCGAGACTCTTAAAAAGTATGATTTGCTTACATGGCTATTGGCTATCACAGGATGTCGTATGGTTGATTTAATGGAATCAGAGTTTGAGTTGAAAGAGGGTTCTCTCTGGTATTTTCCGGCGAAGCAGAGATTTAAAGTTCTTAAACAGATCGAAATTATTTTAACTGATATTCCAGCCCAGCAAATTTACGATTATATTATGGACCTACGTGTACAGTTTCAAGGGGTAAATTATGCATCCATAAGAAGAACACTTTCTAATATTATGAAGAAGGAATATACAACGCTCTTATCCGGGAGTAGTTTTAGAGCTGTTTATAATAACTATATATTAGACAAGATGAACATTACTAATCCAACACAGCGTGTAATACAGACAACTAAGAACCTCCGACATAAGGACGATGGTCTTCCCGCGGCCATGCATTATTTAAATACCGAGAAAATAGCCCCGGTCGAACCTACGACGAACAAGAAAGCAGGGTCCTATATACCAAAGACAATGAGACCGAAGAAAAGAAAATTAGAAGAACCTGTTGTTGAAACCGAATACGTCGACCCGTCTGAAAGAGTTATTTTCAAAAGACGGAAAAAGTAATTTAATAAAATATTTTAACCACTAAATGAAAACTCCTCTAGTCATACAAGATATAAAAAATAAAATAACTTTACTTGAAAACCCTATTGTTATTGAGGCCGTGGGAATCTATATATTCAATAACCCTTTAAAGTCTAAAAAGGAAATATTTGACTGCATAGATGCGTGGGTCTATAAAAGAAACCAATATATGGTCTTAGGACTAGTAAAAATACTTGACTTAAAAATATAATTCCATATTTAAAATGAACATAATCACTCAATTTATACAATGGGTACGTGGGTACCCTGCTCCCCGAAACGACCCGGAGTTAACTTTCTCTAAACCAGGTCCATTAGTCAGAGCTTTAATGTGTACCCGTCATGAGATTTGCACTGAATGTAGCGATAAGGTTCATTGTAAGTCATGTGAGGAACGGTGCACGGGGCTGAACTGAAGCAGTCAAATTGTAGCAAGTTCGGGGGTCATAACCTAAGCTTATTCGTATTGAAATATACAAATAAACAAATCGATTTCTAGTTTTCATAATATTTTTTTTTGTTATCCGGTCATAGGTTAGTGTAATGTTTAGTAGATCTTTCTCGGAAATTAAAGATCCAAGAGCTCGGTTTAATTGCAGCGATACACTATTGACCGAATATCTGACGTATGGTATATAAACAAAGAATTCATCGGATACTAAAATACAGTCTGATGTTAATCCACAGTCTATACATACCCCTCTGTCAAGTCTTACACATTTTTTACACATAAATTCTTCCATCTTTAGTTGTTTTCTGTTTCAACAAGATTATTTATATAGCTTTTTGGCGTATCTTCTTTATTCTTGGTGTTTTAAGCAATTCCCTCAGTTTAGTTAAAGCTACCTTATCATCTATTTTCTTGTTTTTAGCAATTTGTTTTACGAAAGCCCCAATTGGTCCTTTAACCTTTTTAAGCTTCTTAATTTTCTCAGAGTCATCGTTAACGTTATTAAAAATATCATCTAACTCGCCTAGGTGCATAACAATTTCGTCCATAGGAGGTGGCGTTATTACAGGTTTGACTTTTAAGGCGGAAGACAGTTGTTTTTCAATAACTTTTACTGCTATCTCGTCGGGAATATCATTATCCTCTTTAATCTCCAATACGAATTCTGATATCGGCCCCTTGATTTCCCTAAGTTTCTTTAAAATATCCTTGGTATTTTTTGATACTTTGAAAATATTATCTAATATTTCGACGTGATTGGTTATTTCCTTAGCTGGTGGTGTTTTGATTGGCGGTGAAACTTTGTTTCCCCTGAGTTTTTTAAGGATTTGTGTTGGTGTTAATCCTTGGCCAATTAAATAAGCGTATTCATCAACAGGGCTTTTTACTTCTTCTATCGGTGGTAAAAATATCTTTGGTATTCCTTTCGGGCTCGGGGATACTAATCTCATACCAAGAAATTTTTTCATCGCATCAGCAGCTATCTGTTCGGCTTCCTTTTTATGATCGGGATTCTGTCCAAGTATATTAGCCCTTTGTACATTAGTTGCCCAACTGGCATATGCTTCCTTTTGCTTCCAATTTGGGTCCCTAGGAACTGGCTGAGCCTTACGTACGCCGTCGTCGTAAGTATCCAGTTCCATTTGCAATTCAGTATTTGTCTTCATGGGTGTCGGTCTCTCATTGGATTGAACCAGGTCATCCTCGACTGCCCACAGTAAGCCAATATTGTTAATACCAGGTTTTCTGATACCGTTTAATTGAACTAAACTTTCACTAGGGGCAAACGGGAGCCCCGCCCGTTGACAAGCGTCAGAGCTCGTAACAACTCCGGCAGTAATTTTTCCAACAGATAGTCCCTTTGGAAATTTAACGTTTCTATCCTTAGCCCGTAAAAACATGTTATCATTAGCAAACGGAACAGTTAAGTCCTTTCTAGCGTTATTGTACTCGTCGAAAATAAATTGACTCATTTAATAGTATTTTATAGTATTATAACTTAAAAATAAATGATTGATATCCAAGTGCCATCTATAATCAGTATGTACGGACAGACAGCCTCCGGAAAAACATACAGACTTAAAGAATTGTTAAAGAACGAACTTAAAAACAAATACGATTATATTTATATATTTAGTCCGACACTCAAACTGAGTAAAGATTTTGACGAACCTGAATTCAAGGAGACCGACGGGAAGAAAAAAAGTCCTATAGGTGCTCACATTAAACACTTCGATGACCCATCTACGTTTCTTAATTTGATCAAAGAGATTTATAAGGCACAGGATAACTTAAAGCGCAACTACCCTAAAGAGGAGGTACCCCAAATATGTCTAATTATTGATGACTGCATAGCCCAGGGAGGTATTTTAAAATTTGGTGGTTTTCTCGATAGTAAGTCGATTTCCACAAGACACTGGAATGTAAGTCTTATTATATTATCACAACGAATAGCCGGGGTTGGAAGGAACCTACGATTAAACAGTAGTTATTGTATACTGTTTTCATGTTTTAATTACTCTGAATTGGAACGCTACATGCTAGAGTATATCCCTCAAAAATATAAAGCATCATTCAGTAAAGAACTCGAGGAAATATTTAATGTTCCATATAATTATATTTTATGCAATAACAAAGAAACTAAATTATTTGACAGACTGTTATTAAATGGCAAAGACAAAATTGATCTCAAGGAATTACTGTCCCGCAATTTAAAATAAAACAAATAAATAAAACAATGAATGCTTATAATGACCAGGTAGATGAGTCTCCAATAAATATTCAGCCTTTACCGAAGCAGCTCCGCGGCACCCCGGAGGCTCAGAAGAAACCCCGAAAAGTAAGAAAGGACTTTGGTATTAAACGACCAGGGAAGCCTCATACTATAAAGAGAATAACCAATATTGATATTGTAAATAAATTTGAGGATATAAATGTCAAAGTGGCCTCTGTTATGGACATGGTTAACAAATTGGGGGAATATTATCCTCAACCTGCGGCGGAAATGAGTTTACCCGATAAAATCGATTATGTGGGAATGGAAAAAATTCCCCCAAATAAACAACTTGTAAATAGCATGTCTGAAAGTGAATCATTTAGAAACGCAACTAATCAGGTATTTAAGCAATTTCTAATTCCCACAGGCAATCTGAACTCGGGAGGTCTGGTGTGGATGTAATATTTTTAATATATAATTTTTAGCTGGGCGCGCGGAGCGCAACATGATTATATATTATTAAGATTAATATTTTGTCCCGTTGGGAC
>JAYUHL010000047.1:0-1743 GCA_043767085.1 Minisyncoccota bacterium | reverse complement strand
GAGAAATTTTGTTTTCATCACTCGTATCTTCAAATATTTTTTTACTTTCTTCGAGTATCGTACTTGCATAAGTATCCCAAATATAATGATATGTTTTTTCGGCAGCAATGTAGAATTTGAACTCATCCATTTCTTTTGTTAATTCATTTATCAGTTCATCTCTTTCTTTTATCAAGTTTTTATCACTTTCAGAATAATTTATAAAATCATAATCTATTTTGATATCTTCTGTTGAACTTAAAACAAAGCGAGTTATGTTCCAGAGCTTGTTAGCAAAGTTCTTATAAGCTCGTATCTTGTCTTCAGAAAGTGCAAGGGAAGTCCCAGGAGTATTTCCAACTATCAAACCAATTCTAAATGCATCGGTACCATATTTAGCTGTTAAGTCTAAAGGGCTGATAACATTACCTTTACTTTTACTCATCTTCTTACCTTTTGCATCAAGGACTAATCCATGTAAGTAAACAGTTTTGAAGGGGAGCTCTCCTGTAACATAAAGTCCGAGCATGATCATACGAGAAACCCAAAAGAAAATAATTTCTCCGGCTGTTTCCATAACATCGGTCGGATAATAATTTTTAAAGTCTGGATTATCAGGAAAGCCAAGAGTTGCATAAGGCCACTGACCAGACGAGAACCAAGTATCAAAAGTGTCTACATCTGCTCTTGTTTCTTTGCCACATTTTTTACAAGTTTTTATAGTATTGTCTAGGTCTACATAGCCTGTATCACAACTGTCACATATTTGCGCTGGTATCGGTATACCCCAAACAATCTGACGAGAGATATTCCAATCCATTATATTTTCAAGCCAAGTGACGCTTACTTTTTTGTAATGCTCTGGGATGTATTTTATTTCATCAGCGTTTATTTTCTCGAGAGCTTTTTCTGCTAATGGCTTCATGTTTATAAACCACTGACTTTTTATTTGTGGTTCTATAACTGTATTGCATTTATAACAAGTTCGGACTACGTGTTTATAATTCTCATCGATTCTATCCACAAGTCCTTTTGATTGCAGTTTCTCTATTATAAGAGGGCGTGCTTTGTTTATGTGTAAACCTACAAATTCGCCTGCTATGTTTAATAATTTACCGTTATCATCTATTACTTGTTCGTGGTCCAAGTTATATCTCTGAGCGATTTCAAAGTCTGTTTGGTCGTGGTTCGGGGTGATAGTCATGACTCCAGTCCCAAATTCCATGTCGACACTTTCATCTTTGATAACAGTTGTAGTGATAGGACCATTGATCCATTCCAATTCTAATTTTTGTCCATGTTCGTATTGGCTGTAGCGAGTGTCGTCTGGATGCATGACAACATATTTGTCACCGAACTTTGTTTCAGGACGTGAAGTTGCAATTACAAACGGACCATATTTCAAATAATAAAATGGTTCTATTCTTTCTTCATCTAGTATTTCCAAATTAGAAAATGATGTTTGATGTTTACTACACCAAGACACTATTTTTTTACCACGATAAAGTAAACCATCGTTTTCTAGTTTTTTAAACGTACTGTAAACTGTTTTAATTATATTGTCATTGAGAGTAAATTGTTCGCGTGACCAATCACAAGAAGCACCCATATCACGGATCTGTGATTGTATATTTACAGAATTTGTTTTTGTAAAATCGAGTATCTCATTATATAGATCATTTCGGTCCATACCAAAACGAGAGCGTCCTTCTTTCTCTAATTTTTTTTCATAAACTACTTGAGTTTCGAAACCAGCATGATCGA
>JAYUHL010000046.1:0-10082 GCA_043767085.1 Minisyncoccota bacterium | reverse complement strand
AGAACCTTCACAGTATGAAAGTATTTCTCGTTTCTTTGAAAATCAAGACGCCTTGTCAAAAGGGACTCTGACTATAATCGACAAAGTTGACTATAGTCAGAATAAATTAGTTATAGACAAACTCAATAAAGTGATAAATGGTTCTTTGAAGCTTGGTTTTGTTGTGTCTTTAGTATTGATCATAATTTCTTTGATTATTACTTTTAATACTATTCGATTGATTATTTTTATGTCTCGAGAAGAAATAAATGTTATGAAACTAGTTGGAGCATCTTCGTCTTATATTCGTGGTCCATTTATTGTTTCAGGAGTACTGGTTGGGGTAGTAGCTTCTATAATAACTATTATAATCTATACTCCAGTTTCTATTTATCTCGGTAACACCATCACTTCTTTTGTTGGAGTTAATCTATTTGCTTATTTTAAAGATAATTTCTTTCAATTATTTGTGATTACTATCCTAGTAGGTTCTCTACTCGGAGGTCTGTCTTCTTTCTTTGCAATTGGTAGATATCTCAGAAAATAATATGAACCTCACGAAAGATACAAAAAAAGAAAATAAAACTAAATATATTTTTGTCGTCGGTGGAGTCATCTCTGGAGTTGGTAAAGGAGTCGCTGCATCTTCTATTGCACGTGTTCTATCTGATCGTGGAAAGAAAGTAACAGCTATAAAAATTGATCCATATATAAATATCGATGCTGGGACTATGAATCCAACAGAACACGGAGAAGTCTTTGTCCTTGATGATGGATATGAATGCGATCAAGACATGGGTAATTATGAGCGTTTTTTAGATATAACACTAACCAGCATAAACTATATGACAACTGGTAGTGTCTATCAAAAGGTTATAGAACGTGAACGTAACTTAGAGTACGGTGGTAAATGTGTAGAAGTTGTACCTCATATACCAATGGAAGTTATAAATCGTATATATACTGCTCGTGATAATGCAGAAGCTGACGTAGTCGTAATTGAAATTGGTGGCACTGTTGGTGAATATCAAAACATGCTTTTTCTCGAAGCTGCACGTATGATGAAACTCGAACATAGAAAAGATGTCTTTTTTGTGATGGTGTCTTATTTACCAATACCAAATAAAATTGGTGAGATGAAAACAAAACCAACTCAGTATGCTTGTCGAACACTGAACGCTTCAGGTATCCAACCAGATATTATTATAGCTCGAGCAAGTTATCCCCTCGATGACAGACGCAAAGAAAAACTTTCTTTGTCTTGTAATATTCCAAAAGAAAATATTATTTCTGCACCAGATGTAGAAAGTATCTATGACATACCTATCAATTTCGAAAAAGAAGGACTCGGTGATATGATCTGTGATGAGTTAAATATGACTTGTGGCGATAAAGACAATCCTGGTTCACGTTCCTGGAAGAAATTTGCTAAGTCCAGTCACGTAGAGAAAAAAGAAGTAAACATTGCTGTCGTTGGTAAATATTTTGCAACCGGGGATTTTGTTTTATCTGATTCTTATTTGTCTGTTATCGAATCTATAAAATACAGTAGTTATGCCCAAGGCGTTAAACCAGTTTTAACTTGGATAGCTTCGACTGATTTTGAACAAGATGAAAAAGCAAAAGCAAAAGATAAAAAGCAAGATATTTTGCGTGTAAATAAAAATTTAAAAGACTTGTCTAAATACGACGGTATAATCGTCCCAGGAGGCTTTGGTTCAAGGGGGATAGAAGGTAAGATAAAGGTTATAGAATACTCTCGTTTAAACAAGATCCCTTACTTTGGTCTTTGTTACGGTATGCAACTCTTAGTTATAGAATACGCTCGTAATATTTTAGGATTAAAAGATGCGCACACAGCCGAAGTTAATTCAAAATCTAAAAACCTCGTTATAGATGTTATGGAATCTCAAAAAGAAAAAATAGCTATGAAAAAACTCGGTGGTAGTATGCGTCTCGGTGCTTATCCGGCTCTTTTAAAAAAGGGAAGTGTTGCAGCTCGCGCCTACGGTAGTCTCTCTATTTCAGAGCGTCATCGTCATCGTTATGAAGTAAACAATGCTTATGTTGCTGATTTAGAAAAAAATGGTTTAATTTTTTCAGGACTATCACCAGATGGTAACTTGTGTGAGATTGTCGAGTTACCAAGTAAAGAACATCCATTTTTTCTTGGAACTCAATTTCATCCAGAATTTAAAGCACGGCCATTATCCCCGCATCCACTTTTTACTGCATTTATAAAAGCATGTATAAAATAAAATATAAAATCCCTCAATCCTAGGATTGAGGGATTTTATATTTTATTTTAATGCATCGGTGCTATCACGTATCTTGCTGTCTTTAATTATTTTAATGATTTCATCGTCATCATCAGTCATGATAAATAAATCTAAATCAACTTCTTCGGCTGTATGATACTTTTCTATTAATAATTTTTTAATCATTTCTACTATAGGTGTCCAAAATTCTACGCCATAAAGAATAACAGGGATACGGCCAATTTTACCTGTTTGTTGTAATGTGAGCATTTCAAAAAGTTCATCAAGAGTACCAAGACCACCTGGACAAAAAACACAAACTTTTGTTGTATAAGACATAGCTACTTGTCGAGCAAAGAAAAAGTAAAAAGGTATTTCATCTGTAACGAAGTTATTGGTTTTTTGTTCTTTTGGTAAGCGAATAGTCAGACCTACAGAACGACCACCTGCTTCGTATGCGCCACGATTTGCTGCTTCCATCATACCTCCACCCCCACCAGATAAAATTGTGTAATTTAATTCCTTAGAAATACGGTAGGATAAATTTTTTACTTTTTTGTAATCAGGATTTGTTTCGGGTAAACGAGAAGATCCATAAAAAGTAACAGAAGGTCCAAAATCAGACACCATCTCTATACCTTGGCGAAATTCTTCTTGAATCATGCAAAGCTTCGTTTCTTCATTTTTTTCGCCGTATAGTGTCACACAGCCGTTTTTAATATCATCTAATGTAATATGTTTCAATATCATTTTATTTGTTTCCATTTGTTAATTCTACCCCAATTAAGCACATTTTTCAATTGTTTTTCTGTATTTTTGTGGTACTATGTACGATTGTTTTAAATTAAATAATATATGCTATAATAATCACGCCTTGAATACTATCGAGTTATGGAGTGGTAAGTCTTTAATTATTTTAAATTAAAGCACTCCTGAACTAAGAAGTAGTATTAATTATAACTGGCCATTATTATTGGTTGGTTTTTTAATTTTTATCTTAATTATGAATACAAAATATCACACAGAAACAGTTGAGCAAACTCTTGCTGTATTTGGAGTACAAGAAACAAAAGGATTGTCAGCAGAAGAAGTAGCAAGACGTGAACTTTCTTATGGTCCAAATAGTATACCTATATCTAAACAAAAATCGTGGTACATAAAACTTTTGTCTCATTTCAACGATTTCTTAATGATTGTACTTCTTATGGCAGCAATTTTTTCGTTTGCTATTGGTGAAATAAAAGATGGTACGGTTATTACTATAATTGTATTTGTAAATGCATGCATGGGATATCTGCAAGAAAGAAAAGCAGATAATGCAGTTGCAGCTCTTAAGAAAATGTCAGGGGCATCTGCAAAAGTAATTCGAAACGGGGTTCCGGATATTGTCGGATCAGAAAAACTTGTGCCAGGAGATATTATTATTATTGAAACTGGAGATAAAATTCCTGCGGATGCTCGACTACTAGAATCTGTCCATTTGAAAGTCTCAGAGTCGTCACTTACAGGAGAATCAATACCTGCTCTTAAAGATGCAGGATTTATTGGATCAGAAAATATATCTGTTGGAGACAGACTCAACATTATATATAAAGACACACTTGTCGTTTTTGGACGGGGGACAGCTGTTGTTGTTGCTACTGGTATAAATACAGAAATGGGTACTATCTTTTCTTTACTTGCAAAACAGGATGTTAAAGTTTCGCCATTAACTCATGAATTAAAAAAAGTAGGAAAAGGCCTGACTTTATTTGCAGGTATCACTGCTGTCACAATATTTTTAGTATTGCTTTTTTTAGAAAGTACAGATCTAAAAATAGCTATTCTCACTGCAGTATCGATGGCTGTAGCAGTTGTTCCTGAAGGTATTCCTGCAGTTGTAACAACTGTTTTGGCTATATCAGTTACACGATTAGCAAAAAAACAAGCTATTATGCGTAAAATGGAAGCAGTTGAAACATTAGGAGCTGCAACTTGTATCCTCACAGATAAAACAGGAACACTGACAAAAAATGAAATGACCGTTACAGATATATATACTCCATTACGTTTTATACAAGCAACAGAAAAAAACTTTCAAGAAAATGGAGAGGCGATAGATATAACTAAAGATGCTCAAACAAAGTGGCTTTTATATTGTGCGATTTTATGTAACGATGCACGTATTGGTACTGACAAAAAAATTATAGGTGACCCAACCGAAGCGTGTTTATTAGCCTTAGCAATAAAATCCGGAATAGACACAGACGCTGTCCGTAAAGAATATAAAAGAATACACGAAATACCTTTTACTTCTGAAACAAAGCGTATGACCGTTGCTGTTAGAGATACGGGTGGTACTATTTATATTATTACAAAAGGAGCCGCAGAGTCTGTTTCTTCATTTATTCTTGGTGATATAAATCACAGTCAAAGTATCGCAGAAAAACTTTCATTAGATGGAACTCGAAATCTAACTTATTTATCAAAGTCTATAAAACAAGAAGATTTCTTATGGGATGTTAATGAGGTACTAAAAAACCAAGAGTATCTAGGTATTATAGGTTGTAAAGATCCACTTAGACCAGAAGTAAAAGATGCTGTTATGATTGCAGCTCGGGCTGGTATCCGTACTGTTATGATAACTGGTGACCATAAACTAATTGCACAAAATATCGGAACGGAGCTCGGTATCATAACAGACTCATCGCAAGTCATGAATGGAACATCTCTTACCGACGCAACTCCTTCAGAGCTCGATCATTATTTCAAAAACATAAATGCTTTCTCTCGAGTATCGCCAGAACAGAAACTCAATATCGTTCACGCTGCACAAAGAAACGGGGAAGTTGTTATCGTTACTGGTGATGGAGTCAATGATGCTCCAGCGATAAAAACTGCAGACATCGGTGTGGCTATGGGTATTACAGGTACCGATGTAGCAAAAGAATCGGCAGATATGGTATTAAGAGATGACAATTACAGCACTATAGTCAAAGCAATAGAGCAAGGCCGTGGGATATTTGGTAATTTTATTAAATTCCTAAAGTATCAGATTTCTTGTAATCTGTCAGGAGTAATGATAGTCCTCCCTATATCTGTTGCTACTGGTACGACTCCACTTTTCCCTGTGCATATTCTATTGCTTAATCTTGTTTCTGAAACTGGTCCATCAATAGCCCTTGGACTTGAAAAACCCAATCTTTCTATAATGCATAAACCTCCTCGTAAAAAAAATGAAAGACTCTTAACAAAAAAGCGCTGGACAAATATTATATTTGAATCAATCGCTCTTGCTATCTCTGGTATAGCCGCGTATTATATTGCTCTTGATTATAATCCTGTTTTCGCAACAACTGCCGTACTCGTCACAGCTTTTCTCTCACGTTTATGGCATGCATTTAGTTCTCGTTCTGAAAGTCTCTCTGTCTTTTCTAAAGAGCTTAAACGTAATGTGATTATGTATTATACTATAATAGGGACACTAGCAATACTTTTCTTGTCAGTTTATACAAATATTGGTAATGGAGTCTTTAAGACTGTTCCACTTTCAACAGAGCTCTTTATGATCTGTACAGTTATATCACTTTTTCCACTTGTCGTAATGGAATTACAAAAATCTATTAGTAGATACTTATAAAAATAATAAATTAATTATATATATGGAAGGATTCTCTGCTTCAATTATTAATTTTATGGGCACAGTGCCGCAATCCTTGCAATTATTTTTCTTGTTTCTATTTTCTTTTTTAGAAGGTGTTCCTATTATAGGTTCTATTTTACCCGGGGGGACTATTGCTATTTTTGCTGGGTCTCTTGTAGACCAAGGTATCTTATCATCAGTACCCACAATTTTTGTTATTGGGGTCGCTAGTTTTTTGGGTGACATAACAGGTTTCCTTTTTGGAAGAAGATTTAAACATCTAAAGTGGATTCAAAATATAGTAAATAGCGAAAAAAATAAAAAATCATGGGATTTATTCGACAGACATATAGCCATTATTACTATATTTGGGAAGCTTATTCCTGTTGTACGATCTACACCTTCTCTTTTTGCTGCAGTGCGTGGTGTAAAAATACGACAATATCTTAAGTATAGTTTTATAGGCTCTATACTTTGGGCTTTTTCTGGGGTCTATGCTGGGAAATTCTTTACTTACTATTTTGGTAGTAAAGCTGTATCTTTTATTCTAGGGATTATTATTTTTTCTATCATTATTGTTGTTGGAAGAATATTTGTTAAACAAATAATTCGTAAATATAAAAAAGCAAAAATCCTAAAATAATTACGATTTTTATCGTGATTTTAGCTATTGTATTACATCAATTTATAAAGCTTTAAAATGTGGTATATTTTTGCTATACTCCAATTATTACCGATTCGTCTAATGGTAGGACACGTCCCTCTGAAGGATGGTATTGGGGTTCGAGTCCCTGGTCGGTAGCAAGAGCGAGCTAAGCGAGGGAATTGTTACCGATAGCAAGCCAACTGCTTGGCTTGCGTCAGGGACGAGAAAGACTTTTCCATAAAGCTTTGCTTTCGGAAAAGTACCAGCGACAGTAAGTCGAGAGTGTCCTGATCGGTAGCCAAAAATTACATTATTATTTTATGAAAACCCTTAAATTCACCCCACAACTTTCACAAGACATAATTGATGGCAAAAAGACTTCTACTTTTCGTCTTTTTGATGATAAGGATTTGAAAGAAGGGGATGAGATAGTCTTTGTAAATAAAGAAACTATGCAGGAATTAGTAAAAGGAAAAATAACTTTGCTAAAAATAAAAACTTTAGGAACGTTAGAAGAAAATAATTTTGATGGTCATAGGGAATATGAATCAAAAGAGGCGATGTATGAAGAATTTAAGAAGTTTTATGGTGAAAGAGTAAATGAGGATTCAGAAGTAAAAATCATAAAATTTGAATTTAGTAAAATTAAAAAGACGATTAGCTAAAGCCAACCGTATTTTTAATCATTGATAGATGATTTTGTATTTTGTCAAAGATTTTAATGTACACTAGGGAAAGAATTGCCTCTTTGTCGGCCACTGCCTTTTAGAGACGATGCTCTTTTTATAGAGTTTTGCCCATACTTTTCTCTTATTTTGTCACTTACCTCTTCAATTATATTGTTTGATAGGGCAGTATCTTGTGTACCAAATAAGTCTCTCGGGACATCTTCGTCTCTACGTAGGTTCTTAAGAGTAATCCCTGTAGAGCGCATCAGTTCACCTTTCTTAAGTATTTTATATAAAAGAGGTTCGATTTCGTTTAGTATGACGCTTGGGTTGGTTGTATAAAAAGGGAGTTTAGTATCGTCTGCTTTTTGTATGAAATCTGAATTTTTTACAAAAAATGAAACAGAGTTTGTCATAAGGTGGAGACGACGAGCATGTTCACAAGCTCTTTCTATATTTTCAGAAAGCTCTGCAAAAATTATCTGTTTGTCAGACGAGGATGGTTTAAAAGTTGCTGTGGATTGAATGGACTTTTGGTCTCTGGGGTCAGAGTTGGCTTCGAATGGGTAGATTGATTTTCCAGACAATTCTTGCTTAAGGTGTGACAATGGTTCTGAAAAATATTTTTCAATCTGGTCACCTTCGTATTTTACAAAATCGTATGCAGTTTTTAGTCCTATATTTTTTAAACGTGGAATAGTTTGTTGACCTATACCCCAGACATCGTCTATGCTAGTTTTTCTAAGTGCCGTTTCTTCATCGGTATTGTCTAAAAGGATTACTGTCCCATTTGGTTTTTGGAGTTTCGATGCAGTTTTTGCTAGGGCTTTTGTCCGGCCAACACCGAATGAATAAGTAACACCTAGTTTTTTCTGGATATCGTTCTTGATTGTTTTTATAAGCTCGTCTATTCCATCTGCATGTTTTACATCCGAGGGTTTGATGATAGCGAAACACTCATCGATGCTATAGATCTCCACCATCTCCAGATAAGATAAAAGTATGTTATATACACCGCGAGAAATTTGTTTATATAGGTCGAAATGATGGGGGAGAATGACAACTTTAGGAAATTGCTTTTTAATTTTGAAAACTGGCATACCCCGAGTTACTCCCAGTTTCTTTGCTTCATAACTCATAGCAACAGCTATGCCTCGATCTTCTCCTACGACAACAGGTAGTCCTTTGTATTGAGGATTTTGTGATATTTCGCAAGCGACAAAGAATGAGTCTCCGTCAGCGTGTAGGAAAAGATTTTGTGTTATTTCTCTCATTTTTTCATTGTACCAAAATTGAAGTTTTTTAGTTATTTTTATTAAATATGATTGTTTTATGTATGGGTAAGGTTATAATGTAAAAATGGAAAACTTTCCTAAATTTGAAAAACTCGCAGAAGAGTACAAGGATGTTATTTTTATTAATAAAGGAAAGTTATAAAATTTGCTATAATAAACTCATGCATCATTTAAAGAAAATACAAAAGAAAGTTCAGGGGTATCTCAGTCACAATCCGGCTTTATATGCCATGATTGTTGGTATCGGTATCGTTTTGTTTTGGCGGGGAGTTTGGCATAGTATCGACCAGATACACAATATTGTGAACCATATTTATGCTACGTCATCTATGGACTCATATCCGACACCTTGGTGGGATGGACCAATTTCTTTTATTGTTGGGGTTTTTGTATTGTTTATGACTGGGGCTTTTACTTCAAGCTTTATTGGAAACGAGCTTATCCTTTCTGGACTTCGTGGTGAAAAAAAGTTAAGTGAAAGAACAGAGACAGACTTAAAGAATGAAATAAATACTATAAGTACAATTAAAGAAGAACTTTTAATTATTTCTAAAAAATTAGAAGTCATGGAAAAAGAAGTAACCAGTAATCATAAGAATTTAAAATAATTTTTAATATATGAAAACAATAAAAAAAATCTTAATCCTAATTTTATTTTGTATTTTTGTTTTTACTATTTGGCAGGTGTTTATTAAACAAGTACCAATGCAAGGCGACTGGCAAGAGCAATTATCTATTTTACCTACAGCAGAATTTAACGGCGACACTGTGACAGTTAAAAATGTGCGTAACTTTCGTTATAGTCCAACTGAGCACGATATGAAGCCGGCTTATTATGACAAAGTTTATAATTTAAACGAAATAAAAAAAGTATGGTTTATAGCCGAGCCATTCAATGAAAACAAAGTCGCAGCGCACACTTTCTTGTCATTTGAATTTAATAATGGCGACTTCTTGTCAGTAAGTATCGAAGCGCGTAAAACAAAAGGACAAGTATATAGTATATGGAAAGGATTTTTACGTAGTTACCCACTCATTTATATAGCCGCGGATGAGCGTGATACTATTTTATTGCGAGCAAATGTACGCAAAGATAAAGTTTATGTCTATCCGGTCAGACTGTCTAAAGAAGAAAATGCAAAAATCTTATTGACCGATATGCTTAATCGTATGAATGAATTACAAGATCAAAAACCAGTTTGGTACAATACACTTTTTGCAAATTGTACTTCAAGTATCGCTTATCATGTAAATAAACTCTCTGATAAAAAGATTTCTATTTTTTCTTGGCAATTATGGCTGACAGCCTCAGCAGATGAACTGGCTCTCAAACATGGATTACTCGACACTGACTTGTCTATAGAAAAAGCTCGCGAGAAATTCAATATAAATGAAATATCAGAAAAAATCGGTGATGTGGAAAATTATTCGAAAGAGATAAGGGGAATAAAATAGTTTTATTTTTAGTACTAAAGAGTTATAATATAAAGATGATAAAGATTAAAAAAGTTTTCTTCTTATTACTAAGTTTTTTTGTTCCATTTCTAGCATCGGCACATGTACGGTGGTTTGCAGAAGAGGAAGTGTATGTAAAGATGTATAGCATTACTGATC
>JAYUHL010000045.1:0-4405 GCA_043767085.1 Minisyncoccota bacterium | reverse complement strand
ATAAATCCTGATACTTTTATACATAAAAAATTTACTGAAGCTGCTAGAGGAACTCGCTTTGTATTTAATGAAATATCTCAAAAATCTATAGATAAACATCCATATTTTGGTTATGGGCCAGAAAATTACCAGATTGCTTTTCAAGAAAATCTTAATCCTGAAATGGCTCTACCTAAATATGGTACAGAGGTGTGGACAGATCGTGCTCATAATATCTATTATGATACAGGCGTATCTGGTGGCTATCCAGCAATAGTTTTTTATGCTTTATTTCTATTTTCTGTATTGTACGGTTTATATAATTTAAAAAATAAAGATATTTTGACTAATTTTCAAATCTCAATCCTAGGTGGCTTGTTGGTTGGTTATGTTTTTCAAAATTTATTTGTTTTTGATTCATCTCTGTCTATTATGGTTTTATATGTACTAGCTGGTATTATTTTTGTTAAAAATGATACGTCTGAACTAGAAAAGAAAATACCAAAAGTAGAAAATGAATTTATAAAAGAAGGTTTGCCAGTAATATTATTCGTATGCTGTTTATTGTCTTTAATATTTTTTGTATTCAGACCTATGCAAAAGATATTAAGGTACTATAGCGTTGCTCAGATGTCTATGGATACTAGAGGTATTCATTTCAAGGACTTGATAGGAGGTTCTAATATAGGTGAAGCGTGGGATATTAGTGAAATCGGAAATCATATTTATAAACTTTACAATGCAGATATTTTAAAAATAAAAAATGATCCTAGTCTGGCTTCTTACGGTGTTTCTGATATAAAAGGTTTAATAGACTATCTCGAAGTTATCCAGAGTAAAAATAAAACAGACGCTAGACTTGATATTACTATTGTGTCTCTTTACAATACTTTGAATTTTCTAACAAATAATCCATACGATCCTATTTTAGGCGATCGTATGATTGGTATTCTTGAGCACGCAAAAACTATATCTCCAAACAATCCGGCTATATATTGGGTTATGGCGCAAACTTATGTTTGGAAGGCTGACTACAATGCTGTAGTAGATTCATATAAAAAAGCAATTGCTCTTGATCCACGTATACCCGAGTCTCATAGACTTTTATTAAACTTTGCTAAAAATACAGAAAATAAAAAACTATACGGCGAGGCTCTGGCCGAGGCTTTAAAAAATATCCCAGATTTTAAGTTAGAGTGACTAAATGATACGATAATGATCGTATCATTTACTTGCCTTAATCGTATCATTTTGATACGATTAAGTAGTATAAATGATACGATTAAATTTATGAATAAATTAAATAAAAGACAAATTGATATTTTAGAAAAACTTTCAGAAGAGAAAGCTTTTTCCTCTTCTGAAGTATCGCAAGCGCTTAAACAAAAAGTATCGTTAGTAACTATAAAAAGAGACTTAGACCATCTTGTTTCTTTAAAGTATTTAGAGAGAAAGGGTAGTGGTCGTTCGACTTTTTACGAAAAGACGACTTTAGGTTTTTTACTTTCTCCAGTAGATGTTTCTGTTTATATAAAAACAGATCCAGACAAAAGAGAAGGGCGAAGTTCTTTTAATTTTTCTTTATTTGAAAAATTCCCTAATAGTATTTTTACAAAAGAAGAATTAAAAACTCTTGATATTGCAACTAAAACATACCAAAAAAATATAAAAAATATAACTACAGGGGTTCAGTCAAAAGAACTCGAGAGGTTTATAATAGAACTATCTTGGAAGTCTTCTAAAATAGAAGGCAATACTTACACCCTTTTAGATACAGAAAGACTAATTCGTGACGGGATATCATCAAAGAGTAATACAAAAAATGAAACTTCAATGATATTGAATCATAAAAAAGCTTTTTCTTTTATATTAGCCAATCTAGATAGTTTGCATAAAAATGGTCTAAATTCAAATTTTGTAGAAAAAGTTCACGAGCTGTTAACTCTAGACTTAGATATATCTCGCGGTATACGTCGTGGCTTAGTTGGTATCATAGGAACTAAATATAAACCTTTGGACAATAAATATCAGATCAAAGAAGCACTCGAGTCTCTTTGTGGTGTAGTAAATAAAATGACCAATGTTTATAGTAAAGCATTAACTGCTCTTGTTGGTTTGTCTTATATACAGCCATTTGAAGATGGAAATAAAAGAACTGCTCGTTTAGTTTGTAATGCATTACTTTTAGTTGAAAACTACGCACCTCTGTCATATCGTAGTGTTGATGAAAATTATTATCGAGAATCAATCTTGGTCTTTTATGAAAAAAATTCTTTATTACCAATGAAAGATATTTTTACTGAGCAATATATATTTTCAACTCAAAATTATCTAGTTAAATAGTATTATGCAAAAAATTATCGTTACAGGTGGAGCAGGGTTTATAGGTTCACATATAGTAGATGAATGTATTTCTCTTGGATATGACGTACATATTGTCGATAATATGTACGCAGGTAAAGAAGAAAATATCAATAAAAATGCGACTTTTCACAATGTTGATATTCGTGATTTTTCAAAATTAAATGAAATATTTAAAGATGCTGTGTATGTTTTTCATGAAGCAGCTTTGCCGCAAGTAGAGTATTCTATGCACAATCCTATTGAAACGCATGAAATCAACG
The DNA here is from genome assembly GCA_043767085.1 of Minisyncoccota bacterium. Taxonomy (GTDB): domain Bacteria; phylum Patescibacteriota; class Minisyncoccia; order Phycocordibacterales; family UBA9973; genus UBA8515. Next base: position 1,802 of record JAYUHL010000045.1, on the reverse strand, counting down.
TTACAGGGCTTTTAAATGTATTAGAGGCTTGCAGGTTAAATAAAGTAAAAAGACTCGTATTTGCGGCTTCAAGTGCTTCGTATGGGAACCAGGAAGTATTGCCATTGGTAGAAAATATGGAGCCCAGACCTCTTTCTCCGTATGGAGCTCATAAGCTAATCGGTGAATTTTATTGCTCTTTGTGGTCTCGTGTTTACAATCTAGAAACTGTTTGTTTGAGATATTTCAACGTTTACGGACCTCGTCAGAGTAGTACAGGGGCGTATGCTTCGGTTGTTGCCAAGTTTATGGATTTAAAGAAGAGTAATCAACCTCTAACTGTAGTAGGTGATGGAGAACAAACTCGCAGTTATATTCATGTGAGTGATATTGTAAAAGCAAATATTAAAGCGATGAGCGGTGTACAAGTCGGAAAAGGGGAAGTGATAAACATCGGTACAAATGAAATGTATTCTGTAAATACAATCGCAAAACTTGTTGGTGGGGATATTGTTTACATTGATCCTCGTATCGAACCGAGAGCTACTTCTGCCGATATTTCAAAAGCAAAAGAAATGCTTGATTGGGAACCAATGATTAGCTTAGAAGATGGGATTAAAAATACTTATATATGGTATAAGGAAAATAATTTATGATAATAGTACGACTAAAAGGAGGCCGAGGAAATCAAATGTTTCAGTATGCATTGGGACGAGCTTTGTCATTGAAAAATGACACAATACTAAAGCTTGATACAACTTATTTGGAAAATAAAACAAAAAGAAAAAATTTTACTTTTCGTAATTTTGATTTAAGTATTTTTAATATAAAAGCAGAAATAGCTAAAACTTCAGATTTACCATTTTTTTATAGATTTTTAAATGGACGTTTTGTGTTTATTTTCGAAGCATTGGTAAATAAATTCAAATTAGGAGGTGGTTTAGAAAAAAAGTTTTCTTTCAATGAAAATATTTTAAATTTAAAAGATGGTGCGTATGTAAGCGGATACTGGCAAAGCCCTAAGTATTTTTCTGAGATCGAGAGTACTATAAGAAATGATTTTTCATTAAAAGAATTACCTTTACAAAATATTCAAGACAAGGCTCACGAAATTAAAAATACTGATTCTGTGTGTATTCATGTTCGTCGAGGAGATTATGTAGGTAATCCTTTTTATGATGTAACAGATTTAGATTTTTATAAAAAAGGAATTGATTTAATTCGAAGTCAGAAAAATATATCAAAAATATATGTTTTTTCTGATGACATAGACTGGTGTAAAGAAAATTTAAAATTCGATATTGAAACCTTTTTTGTTGATGATAGTTTTAATGGAGATAAAAATGAAGGCACAATGTATCTTATGAGTTTTTGCAAAAATTTTGTTATTTCAAATAGTACCTTTGCTTGGTGGGGAGCATGGCTTGCTCCCAGTAGTGATAAGATAGTTGTTTGCCCTAAAAGATGGTTTGGAGATGATATAATAGACACAAGCGACTTAATACCAAAGGAATGGATAAGAATATAGATGAATATAAAAATAAACAAATGGAAAAAAATAATACACAAAATTTAATATCAATAATTCTTCCTACTTACAATGGCGCCAAATGGATAGAAAAATCAATCCAAAGTGTTATTGATCAGACGTATCAAAACTGGGAGCTTTTAGTGATAGATGACGGCTCAACCGACGATACTTCTAATATTGTTTCGTCTATGTCTTTTAAAGATTTAAGAATCAGATATATTAAAAATGAACCGCAACGATGCGCTGCGCGCAGACATCATCCTGCAGCGTGTCAAACCGCTCAAATGCAATG
>JAYUHL010000044.1:0-4478 GCA_043767085.1 Minisyncoccota bacterium | reverse complement strand
AAGGCTAAAGAATATGAAGAATTTGATGCTTCAAAACGCCCAGAAAGAGCTGAAAACCTTATAATTTTTTTGGGTAAAATAAATGCTTTTGAATTCTTTCAAAATTTAAATGAGCACAAAGAGAAAATTGATTTTGAAACCTTTAAATCATTCTTAATAAGATTAAACGGTATTGCTCGCGATATTCCAATTAAGCAAAGAAAATTTGATGGTAAGAACGTTGAAGTTTCTGGTGGATTTCTAGGAGAAACCATTTTACCTCCACGAGAAGAAGACAAGGAAGAAATATTAGAATTTGCTTTTGATTCTGCGAAAGATTTAAGTCGAGAGGATGATGCCTATATGATTCCTGCTGTGGTAAATGCTTTACATATGTTTAATGATGGAAATGGGAGAACTAGTAGAATTATACATTTACTTCTTAGTTGTAAAGATAAGGAAGAATTCAATATCAAATTAGCAAAAGCACTCAGTGCTGATGGTAGATTTGATTCACCAGATATAAATCCAGGTTTAATTGAGGACGAAATTGAGAAACATATTTTGCAAAGAGATTATAATTGGTAGTTTGGTGTAGATGAAGAAACTGGGCAACACTATACCGCGCATTACAAAGTAAAAGCGGTTGCTACGACTGAATATAGTGAAATTGATAAATCAAAAAAGAATTTTTTAGATAAAATAAATAAATATGAAAAGATCAGATCATCAGCGGATACAAGATATATTTTAACCGCAACAGCAGAGGCATTGGACAACGAAAAATATAATTCTATTCTAATGACTAATGGGTTGAATAAAAAAATGATATCACCGTTGAAAATGGAATCTTTGACTGACAGAGAGTGGAATAGAATATTTAATTATTATTATGAATATAAAAAACAACATGCTCAAAATCTAGTTTGGGTTTTTAAAGACCCTGATACTTATAAAAACCCAGAAAATGAAGCGGAAACACTTAAAGATTTATTTATACGAAAAATAAAAGAAGAGTACGAATCAAATAATAAACAAAAAGGATAGTAATTTCATGCTCTCACGAGCTATCGCAAGGACTGTCCTTACGAGGGACAAGGTCTTTTGGGTTTGATGGGGAAAATGGTAGAATAGATTTATGAAAGCAATAATTTGTACAAAGTATGGACCACCGGAGGTTTTAGAAATTCATGAAGTAGATAAACCTACTCTAAAAAATAATGAAATTCTAGTTAAAATAATGAGTACTACTGTAAACTCTGGCGATGTTCGAGTGAGGGCGCTTCGGGTCGAAGGATTTATGAAAATAGTTATGCTACTGGTACTCGGTTTTTCAAAGCCAAGAAAACCAATCTTGGGAACTGTTTTTGCGGGGATCGTAGAGAGTGCCGGCAACAAAGTAACCCAGTTTAAAATTGGTGATCGTGTCTTTGGTGCAACTGGCTTCAAATTTGGTACATACGCAGAATATATTGCAGTTGGTGAGAAGAGTGCGGTTGTACTGATGCCTCACAATGCCTCATTTGATGAGGCTGCTGCCATTGTTTTTGGTGGGCAGACTGCAGTGTATTTTTTAGAAAAGGCAGGGATCAGTAAAAGAGCAGGGCTTAAAGTTTTAATCGTTGGGGGCACTGGAGCGGTAGGAAGTGCGGCGATACAAATAGCAAAGTCTCATGGAGCAGAAATCACCACAGTCTGTAGCTCCGATGGACTAGAGTTAGCGCGAAATCTGGGTGCTACACATACTATACTTTATGATAAGGAAGATTTTACCAAACAAACCGGTACATTTGATATTATATTTGATGCTGTCGGTAAAACTTCTAAAAAGAAGTGTGCTCATCTTTTAAATGACGGCGGTGTCTATAAAACTGTCGAAGGATTTGATGTTGCCTCTGATAGTAAAGAACAATTGGAGCAACTGGGGAGACTATATGAGGATGGCACATATCAAGCAGTAATCGACAGGACATTTGCCATGAGCGAAGTTGTGGAAGCTCACCGATATGTTGATACTGGTAGAAAAAAAGGAAACGTAGTTCTACGAATCTCAAACTAATATACGAGCAAACAAACGTATGAACACATATATAAAAATCTCCAGAAGCCTTGCTTCTGGAGCTTTTATATAACCTTTATCTCTTCAAAAAAGTTTTGGAACATCTTCATAACACGACGAGCTTCTATTTGAGAAAGAGGATATTCGGAACCATCATGAGCAATTTTATTTCTTATTATATGAGCATCCCAGACATCTTGGATATATCGATAACCACTTTGACGCGCTCCTTCTAAAAGTTCGGAAACAGTTAATCCACTTAAACCACGATCTCTTAATGCATCTTCTAAAATAGCATCGGATTCCATGATAGCTACACGCCAATCAGACTCATTTGGACTTTGCATTAATGTGAGAATATATTTCCAACGAGGATTATCATTACGATTTCTTTCTTGTTTTTTATGTAATGCTTCTTTTATCTCATGGTCTATTTCGTGATCTTCGTGAATCTGAATCTCAATCATACGAACAAGAGAAAAAATAATAACCCCGATAAAGAAAATAGAAAGCATCATCGATATTAAACCCAAAGTACTCCAAGTATTTACGTTCCAAAGAAAATCTAAACTATTAGTACCGAATTCATAAATTTTTGAAAAAGCATATTCGATATTAAAATATGTTGGCTCAAAAGATGTTGAAAATTCCATAATAGTATTATACTAACTTTTCGAAATCTTTTCCAATAGTAAACATGTTTTCTTCACAGAAATGAGATGCCATGATGTGTAGACCCAGTGGCAATCCTAAAGATGTCACTCCTGATGGTACTGACAAAGCTGGAATCCCTGCTATATTTGAAGGTACAGTAAATATATCTGACATATACATAGACAGAGGGTCGTCGACTTTTTCTCCGAATTTGAATGGTGGGAATGGTGTTGTTGGAGTTATAATTGCATCGACATCAGTAAAGATATCTAAAAGTTCTTTTTTTATTGCTTCACGTACATTGCAGGCTTTATTATAATAAGCATCATAATAACCATGAGATAATATGTATGTCCCTAAAAGGATGCGTCGACGAGCTTCTTTACCTAATCCTTCCCCTCTTGTTTTAGCATAAACGTCAAATAGATTATCAGCCTCTTTTGAAAAACCATAACGGATACCGTCAAAGCGAGATAGATTAGTTGAGAGTTCTGCTGGTTGAATAATATAGTAAACAGCTAAAGAATATTTAATGAGTGGCAAAGAAATATCGACTAATTCGTAACCTGCTTTTTCTAATTTAGCACAACTTTCTTTGAAATTTTCAAGCACTTCTTTGTCTATTCCATCTCCAGTTAAGAATGAATTTGGTATACCTAAGCGCTTCTTTAGAGGAGAACTTTTGCGCTCTTCTTTGGGAATTGAAGTACTATCATTTTTATCATAATCACAAATAGCATTATAGAGTATTTCTGTGTCTGTTACGTTTTTGCCAATTGGACCAACTTGATCAAAAGAACTTGCCATAGCAACAATCCCAAATCGAGAAACATTGCCATAAGTTGGCTTCATACCAACAACCCCACAAAAAGACGCTGGTTGGCGAACTGAACCACCTGTGTCGCTACCTAGGGCAACGAGAGCCCCATCCATAGCGACAGTTGCAACAGCACCACCTGAAGTACCACCTGGCACGTACAGCTCGTTTACAGGATTACGAGTTATACCATAGAAACTTGTTTCAGTTGAACTACCCATAGCAAATTCATCCATATTTGAACGACCCATTATAATAGCTCCTTGATTTTTTAATTGTTTTGTAATTCCTGAATCGTAGCTCGCTTTATAATTCTCGAGCATCTTTGAACCAGCTGAAGCGATATGTCCAGTAACTAACATATTGTCTTTTAATGACACAGGAATACCAGTCATCATAGTGGCTGTACCATCGGCAAACATACTTTCTGCTTTTTGAATCTGAACAGCTAAATCAGAAAAAACTTCAACATAAGCATTTATACTTGGATTTTTTTCTTTTATAACAGAGAGATACGCATCAACTAACTCTGTTACAGTAAAGTCACCATTCTTCAATGATTCGTGTGCTTTATGAATAGTTAAATTTCTTAGATCAATCATATTAATTATAGAATTTGTTTCACTTTTAAATAATTTCCATCAGAATGCGGCATATTTTCTACGATACTTTTGGTATATGAATTAGGAACATTGGTCACAATGTCTTCACGCATGACGTTTTTTAATAAATAATTATTTTGTATATCAGAATTAGAAATCTCTTGGATTTGTCCTACATAAGACAAAATAGAATCGAAATTTTTACCTATTTCTTGCATTTCTTCTTCGCTCATGTCTAAACGAACCATTTTAGCTAAATTCTTTATATCTGTTAGTTGCATAATACAAGATTACCATATTTATAGATTTTAATAAATACCATTTAAAACAAAGCTATAAATTCCTTTTCCGTCAAAACTTTAACTTT
>JAYUHL010000043.1:0-1930 GCA_043767085.1 Minisyncoccota bacterium | reverse complement strand
TTGACTTTTACACGTACTGGCAGTCGTTCAAAATGGAATATTAAAAAAGATGTAAAATCTGATTGGATTATAGATTATGGGAATTTCAAATTTTCTATTAAACCTACTTCTTTCAAACATATCGGTCTTTTCCCAGAACAAATTGCAAACTGGCAATGGATAGAAAGTGTTATAGAGAAAAATAAAAGTAAATACAATAGACCTATAAAAATTATAAATTTATTTGCTTATACTGGAGGGGCAACGCTTGTTTGTGCTAGTAATATTACAGAAGTTTGTCATGTTGATGGATCTAAAACTGCTGTGGCTTGGGCACGTCTAAATGCAGAGTTATCAGGACTAAAAGAATCTAAGATACGCTGGATAGTCGACGATGTAATCTTGTTTTTAGAAAGAGAAATAAAAAGAGGAAATAAATATGACGCTATAATAATGGATCCACCATCGTTCGGTCATGGTCCAAAAGATGAATTATGGAAAATTGAAGAGCATTTTATAAAGTTGATGGATTTATGTAAAAAAGTCTTGTCCGATGAACCACTTTTTGTTCTAATAAATGGCTATACCGCTGGTTATTCTGCTATTGCATATGAAAATAACTTACAAGACATGATGGAAAATAATAAAGGCAAGATAGAAATAGGTGAATTAGCAATAGAAGAAAGTGATAGCAAAAGACTATTACCTTGTGGTATATTTGCTAGATGGGAGAGAAATTAGCAAAATTAAATAAAACAGTCTTTGTAGGTATGTCTGGCGGGGTAGACAGCTCTGTTTCAGCTACACTACTTAAAGAGGCTACACCAAAAAACTACAAAAAACTTTTTAGTCGCCCGACCCCAAAAGGGTTTAGTGGGTATAATGTCGTTGGTGTTTTTATTCGTACATGGCAACCAGACTTTATAGAGTGTACATGGCGTGATGAGCGTCGTGATGCCATGCGTGTCTGTGCACATCTAAATATTCCATTTTTAGAGTGCGATGGTGTAGAGGCTTATAAAAAAGGAGTCGCAGACTACATGATAAATGAATACAAAAATGGTAATACACCAAACCCAGACGTCATGTGCAACCGTGAAGTAAAGTTCGGTGTTTTTTGGCAATTTGCAAAAAAACATGGAGCAGACTTTATCGCGACAGGGCACTATGCACGTGTAAATTCAAATAATTTTCGAGAAGTGACGGGTGGGGGCGTGCCGTTTTCTGCAACAGCGGAAAATGGGGTTAAGGAACTTAGAGAAAATATATTTGAATTGAAACAAGGAGTAGATGAATCCAAAGACCAAAGTTATTTTCTTTGGACTCTCAATCAAGACGACTTATCTCATACGCTTTTCCCCGTTGGTCATTTAGAAAAAAAGGAGGTTAGGAAACTCGCAGAAAAATATAAAATACCTGTAGCCACTAAAAAAGACAGTCAAGGTGTTTGTTTCTTAGGACCTCTTGATATGAAAGACTTTTTGAAACACTACATAGAAAGTAAAAAGGGTAATGTATTAAATGAAGAAGGTGTTGTTATAGGGCATCATGATGGCGCAGTGTTTTTTACACTCGGCGAAAGGCATGGTTTTACAATTACTAAAAACACTGACAGTAGTAAAGCTTTGTATATTGTATGTAAAGATGTAAAAAATAATACTATTACTGTATCTACAAAAATCGAGAGTTATACGAAGCACAAAGATTTAGATACAAAACTCGAGAGTGATTTTTCCTCAGGTCCTCGGGGTAGTCTACCCGCCCATTCGGAAAAATCACTCTCTTCGTTTTGTTTGAAACAAATAAACTGGATTAACAAAACACCCAAACAAGATAAAAAGTACACAGCGCAGATTCGTTATCATGGTGAACAGTTAGATTGCTATATAAAAGGCAACGTAGTGTCATTTGAAAAAGAAACGATCGTTTCATCTGGCCAGTCTATCGTCGT
>JAYUHL010000042.1:0-1958 GCA_043767085.1 Minisyncoccota bacterium | reverse complement strand
AGTAAAGCTTTTTTCTCAACCTAAATACATAATGAAGATTAGCAAGAAGTTCTTCTCTCCTGCTCCTGCTGTAGACTCAGCAATCATAGCGATGTATGGCATAAAAAGTGTCGAGAAGAACTTCACAGATTTATTTTTCAAAATTATAAAAAAATCTTTTGCTCACAAAAGAAAAGTTTTAAAAAAGAATCTAGAAAGTGTTTTAAAAAAAGAACAGATAGAAAGTCTATTCTATGAATTAAAACTACCACTACAAGTCCGCGCAGAGGACATACCATATGAACAATGGTTAAATATTGTGAAATTTTTGGAAAAAATTGTATAATAAAGCCATGAAAAGAAAATCAGCATACATTGCTTTAGGGATTTTAACAATTTTTACATTTGCATATACAGCTGATGCTTTGGGTAAAAGCTTCGGTGGTAAAATAATTAGAGACAAATCTACTAAAGTGGAAGCACTAGAAAAAGCTGGTTATGTTTGTGTTGTCCCTGGAAAAACCATAACCATCAAATGGAAAAATGGTAGCATAAAAGAATTTTTTATACCCGCAGGAGTCAGAAACGTCCCCGGTTACGCCTTGGCTGTAAATCAGGGTATACTAGGTCTTCATGTCCAAGCAAGGACTCCGATTACTTGCACTCTATATTCGATACCCCCAGTAGTAGAAATAGTTAACTTGGACACAATAACTTATTACGGAACATCTTTAAAATAAATGCAAAATTATCTTCCTAGCAAAAAATTCCAAATACAAGTCATAGCAATTTTAATTATTATAATTTTATTTGTTTCTTTTCGATTTCTCTTTAACTTTATAAAAAATAAAATAAAAGAAAGAAGAATAGAAAAGATACAGTCGGCAGTTACGATAAAGGACATAATAGAAAAAGACACCAACAACAACGGTATTTCTGATTGGGAGGAGAAACTCTGGGGCAAAGATCCAAATACTAATGGTAAAGAAAACCGTGAATACATACTAGCCAAAAAAGCTGAATTGTATAAAAAGAATGAGAACACTTTAATAGATAGTAATAGTCTAGACACAGAAGGGTCTGCAAAAAAAGAATCAGAAGATCTTTCTAGAGCATTTTTTGCAACAATAATGGCATTACAACAAGCTGGAGAGCTCGACGAAGACTCTATGAATACCGTAGCGAATTCTATTGGTGATAAAGTTATCCCTGATGAAATCCCCGATATATACACAATATCAAATATAAAAACGATAGAGTCCAGTAGCGAAAACATAAGTGCTTATTATTTAGCATTCAGAGATTTAGCTGTAAAATACAAAGACGCAGACATAGGAAATGAATTAACTTTTGTTGCGCAAGGTCTACAGAACAACGACCCTCAACTAATTGCTGTGGTTAGTCAGATAGCTATTTCTTATCAGAATTTCGCAAAAGACCTATTAAGTATCCCAACCCCAACAACTATATCAAAAAATGCAGTCAACCTAGCAAATAGCTATGCAAAAACAGGACAATCTTTAGAACAGGTTTCTATGGGATTAGATAATCCAATAACAGGAATGCAAGGATTATTAAATTATAAAAAAGAGCTAGACATCTTGCTTACAAACTTAAGTAATATTTAGGATATTTTTAAAAAGTGCTATAATAAATAGACAAATGGATTTCGTAAAGAAAAACAAAAAAATAATCCAACTTTTTTTAATCTTAGGATTCGTTATTTTACCATTTCATACAATATTAGCTTATGAGGGAATCGATTACGCTAATCCATTTAAAGAAACTGAGGAGAGTAAAAAATACAAATATAACTCCAATACGAAACTATTTAAAAATATAACTTCTTCTGTTATAATGTGCGCAAACGTAGGGGGAAAGGCTGTTAATTTTGTATCAGAGGAATTAAAGGACACCATCGTCAAAAGAGGATTAGAGAATTCCTTTGTGGGAGATTTCTTTCAAATAGGTGATGAGGA
>JAYUHL010000041.1:0-1961 GCA_043767085.1 Minisyncoccota bacterium | reverse complement strand
CTCTGGTTCTCACTTGAAATAGTATCTATTGATGGACGTGTGCGATTCTTTATCCGAACTCCGTCTCGCATTCGTGGACTTGTAGAAACACAAGTCTATGCTCAATACCCACAAGCAAAAGTTATCGAAACAGATGATTATGTTTGGGATTTACCACAATACCATAAAAATGGTCCTTACAATATGTGGGGATGTGAATTTAATAAACTCAAAGAAGATTTCTTACCTTTTAAAACTTGGAAAGACTTCGGCGATGATATGAAAACAGGTATAAAAGAAGAGTACCGTGTTGATCCTATAACACCTACGATCGAATATCTGGGTTCTTTACCACAAGGTCAACAATTGTGGATACAAATTTTAATTCGACAAACAATAAAAACTTATCATAGTCATTCTACTGGTAAGCATGTTGATTTCAATCAAGGAGCTGTTGAATTCATGGAACATTTATTGGCACCATATACTCGTACGCAAAAAAACGACAATGTAGTCGGCACGTTCGGTAAACAAGTTGGTATGCCTGAACACTTAAAACCAAAAATTAGTGCTATTTCTGATCAATTAAAATATCTACACTTTGATTGTGGTATCCGACTAGTAACCATTTCAGATAAAAAGCTCTGTACGTATGATCAGTTCATGGAACTTCGTCGTAATGCTCGTCTACTTTTTCGTCAGTATGCTCAACCAAATATAAATGAACTTTGGCGTGTAAACTCCACTCAGTTCGATGCACCATGGTCTGATCCTACGGGACTGGCTTTAGATAAAATGAAAAAAAGAATGGTTGATTTTTACCGTTTGCGTACTTTTTTTCACCCACCAATACAATATGGTTTCGAATATCCTTTTCCTATAAATATATTTTTTCCACCAAATAAACCAAAATTATTTGTTCTCTCTGCACAAGAATTGTCGACGATTTTTCACTTCCCAGGTATGGTTTCTGAAACACCAAGCTTCAAGCGTATAGAATCTAAAATTGCTAAACCACCTGCTAATCTACCACTATAGATATGAAAAGAAGATTATATTCCGTTATAATTTTAGTTTTGTTTATTATTTTTTCTAGTATTACTGGATATAATTTTTATATTCAATACAAAAACCGTCCACCAAAAATAATTCAAGCTCCTAAGATAGTTGTGACATTACCAGAAGGTACAAACAATGAGCAAATGGCTGATATCTTAGCGTCTAAGTTACCACTTTTTAATAAACAAGAATTTTTAAGTAATAAAAACAATGTTCAAGGTTATCTTTTCCCAGATACTTATTTTTTCACAAAAAAAACAAACACAGAAGAAGTAAGTAAAACATTAAATAATACTTTTAACAGAAAAATTAAAGAATTACAACCTTCAATTGAAATGAGTGGTAAGTCGTTGTCAGACATTATCATCATGGCATCTATCCTAGAAGAAGAAGCTAATGGACCAGGAGATGTTGGTATTATTTCTGGTATACTATGGAAACGTATGTCTATTGGTTTACCATTGCAAGTCGATGTTTCGCCTATTACATACAAAGAAAAAGGTCTACCAAAATTACCACTTAGTAATCCTGGTTTACTTGCACTACAAGCATCTATTTCACCTGTTCCGTCTCCTTATTTGTATTATTTGCATGATAAAAGTGGACAAGTATACTATGCTCGTAATTACAATGAACATCGAAAAAATATAAAGAATTATCTAAAATAGTATGATTGAAAAAATACAAAAACAAAAAGACTACGAATTGATAGATAGTGGTGAAGGTCAGAAATTAGAACGATACGGTTCATATACTATGTCTCGTCCTGATCCGGAAGCTTTATGGAAAAAGAAAAAGAATATTAAATTTTGGCAAGACGCTGATTTGACTTTTACACGTACTGGCAGTCGTTCAAAATGGAATATTAAAAAAGATGTAAAATCTGATTGGATTATAGATTATGGGAATTTCAAATTTTCTAT
>JAYUHL010000040.1:0-1978 GCA_043767085.1 Minisyncoccota bacterium | reverse complement strand
CTTTATTTAGTGAAACAGAACCACCACTTTCACGGTTTGTAATAATAGATCCAACAGGTAGCTCGATGATCAGATCGAGTCCATCTTTACCTTTTCTACTACCACCTTCACCAGCGAAACCAGGGTTACCAGAAAATTCTTTTTTATTTTGATACTTTGAGAGTAAGTTTATATCCTGAACTGCGATAGCCCAGACGTCACCCCCACGGCCTCCATCGCCACCATTTGGACCACCACGATCGATGAATTTCTCATGACGCCATCTAACAACCCCGTCTCCACCACGGCCTGCTTTTGAGTAAAATTTTATTTCATCTATAAACATATATTATTACTTTAGCTTTCTAAAGCTTTTTTTGCAAGGGCAAATGCTCCATCTTTTGATTTGGCTGTAATTAAAAATCCTGCTTTATGACAAAACATAGCGTCATCAACACCTGTAATCTGGCGTATCTTTTCATCTTGATCGAACAATCCTCTCCAGCTCTCTGGTAATAATTTACGACTTTCCATTGTATCTCTACTTTTTGCAACGGCTTCTACTTTCCAAGCATGATTAATAATACTTGGATAAACAACATACAGAACTTCTGCTAACTGCGACAGTGTATCTTGGAGTATATATCGAGGGAAAGAATTTTCTAAAATCACAATTCTTTTGTCTTCTGATTTTTCATAAGCATCGTTCATTATTTTTCTTGCTTGTTGATCATCAAGTGCAACTTTTATTTTTCTTGCTAAGAAATCCGATGCTTTTTTAACTTGCTCTTTAAATATATCATCTATCTTTTCTTCATCTTCTTTCCAGCTTGGACTATATGAAAGAAAAATACTTGATCCAGAAAATAGACCTACCTTCTCATGAAGTGGCTTCGCTATGTCCATCCCGTTATCTATTGCATCTATAGGTGATGCTAAACTCTCGTCTATTTGTTGCCAAACATTTATATCATCACCGCACAGTTCCATACCAAAGTGCTTCCATGCTAATCCAAATGACGCATACAGAATCCCATTGGATCTTTTACCTGATGTGTCCTTTTGATGATGATCGAAACGATTCGTCTTTTCATCATACACGCCACCAACATCAAAAACATAATCAGCTTTGTTTATCAAATCTGTGTTTCTTGTTCGGATTATTTTAAAAGATTGATTGAATTTTTTAAAATACAAAGTCATAACTGCGCATGCAAATAAATCATCAGCGTGAAATGAGCCGTCGTGAGTTACCAATATTTTCTTTTTATTAAAAAATGACATATTATTTTTCTTGTTTTTTATTACTCTCAAACAATTCTATCATAAAAGCAACAATTTTTTCTAAGAAAAAGAACAGGATAAAGAATACCAGCAAAATACCTATAAATTTATGGAGTTTATTACTAATAGACAGAGCAGTGTAACTAAATAAATAACCCAATGTAAGCATAACTATACTCCATAAAAATAAAGACAGGATTTCTGCTTTTACAAAAATTCTTAAATTTATTTTTTTATATCCGGTAAAAATCAAAGCGAACCAATGTATCCCCATAATCAAAAATCGAGATATGAGAATAGACCAGAAAGGTTTCAGATGAAAGCGTGGTAGAAAATAATTTATACGTCTTTCTGTTTTTTGGATAAAAGTTTTATGTGAATGATGTTTATTTAAATAGAAACCTAGACTATAACCTAAAATAGATTTCAAACTTCCGCCAACAATTGTTGCAAAAAATGCAATTACTGGATTCAGCGACCCGAGCTGTATACCTATACCAGCAAGTATGACGATGATCTCGCCTTCGATAATGATACCGAGGACAATTATAAAATAAGCAAGTACTGCGTGTAATTCTAAGAAATTTTGGATGTGACCCAAAGTAAACATATTTAATCTAGAGCTATAACTTTACGCAACAACCAATTTACAACGGAGATGACAATAGAAGCTACGAATGCTGTATAGAAACTCGAAACTGTAAAACCATTTATT
>JAYUHL010000039.1:0-4842 GCA_043767085.1 Minisyncoccota bacterium | reverse complement strand
TAGAGCTTTCTTGTTTTTACCGTCCGTTACATAATCAACTTTTGGTTTAAAAGTATCTGGACTTTTAGTATCTATACGAACCATAAAGTTCATAGCTTTACTCCAAGAATTCGGTTCTTTTAGAGATTTCAAATGAAAATACCAAATTCCATCTTTTAAATCTAAGTAAGAAATTGTGTTTTCATTTGTTAGATTTTTATTTTCAATAAAAGTATTTGGTTTTGTATCTAGGACATAGCTATAGCCGATCACCTTTGGATCAAAATCCCAATTGAAAACAGGATTATTGTTGTTATACCAAACATCTTGTGACGAATGTGTGTCTGAATACACAGCTACTGCTTCTTCGGATTTAGATATTATAGTATAAACACCACTATTGGAACTGAGGATAGCTTGGGTTCTAACATTATCGTTTTCTAAAATGGTTGAATTATCTGTTATTTTTACTTCAGACAGTCCTGTACTTTTTGCTAAAAAAGTTATCGACGATACTAAGCTTGCGTCCGAGATAACTCCATCTGAAACACTACCGAAAATACGAACTGAGCCTTTTGTATTGTCGTAACTTGGTGGTTGAATCCACGAGTTGATTATAGAATCCTCAGTAGAGACCTTAACTATGTTTAGTTTTTTTGAATCAAATAGAATATATAAATCTATAGTAGACATACTACGACCATTTGTATTTAATAAAATAGGTACTTCAAAAGTACCACCTTCAGTAAAGGTCGCTTTTTTGGGAGTAATAGATATCTCTGACCTAGATCGTAGAACCTCACCACTGAGATTTATTGCATTTTGAGCAAAGGCAAATTCAAAAAATAAACTAAAAATTATTACTAAAAAAGATATTCTGTATATTTTACACATACTTTTAAACTATTTTTTTATGCTTATTATGGTGATTAATAATTTTATACCAAGAGTATATTATGAGTAAAATCAACAAGAATAATAGAGCAACTACTGGTATGATGATAGCCAAAACGTCCATCATTTTCTGGAAAAATGGTTTTGATGCTGATTTCACAGAAATCTTTAGAGGAGCTGTTTTTTCACTTTGGATGCCATCTTCTGTATAAGCGTATGCAGTAAAATTATAAATACCCATAACAGATCTATCTTCTGGAACATAAGTAAACAAACCTTTTTCATTCGCACGGACAGTACCAGAAACATGTTTTGTGTCATATTGTGAAGAGATGAAATCATAATCAATCTTCACGTATGTAGCTGGATCAGATTTTCCTTTTATAACGATAAATTCACCCTCGAAAATATTATTAGAGAAGTCAGTAAAAACAGGAGGCTGTATACCTGTATTAGAAAAAGATACTACTTTCGAGATACTATTCCCTTCGACTGTTTCCATATAAACTTTTATGGTATGGATACCGATAGATAGAGGTTCTGTTTCAAAAACTTGATCACCAGTACTTAAATCATCCCATACATAAGACAAATCATCGATTTCGATTTTATAAGGAACATCTGCTTTTTTACCAGAACTTGTAATTAGGAAACGTGATTTTAAGTCCAGAGGATCTTTCTTTTTGATTTCTTCAACAGACAACGTTGCAGTTATCTTCTTTTTCTTTTCAGTACTTTCCTTTTCAGTCGTAGTTTTAGGAGTTGGTACTTCAGTAACCTTTTTTTCAACAACAGCAGGTTCGGCGATAGTTATGCTTGAGTCACCTAAAACAGTTGTTAATGATGATCCTGAACCATCGTTAGCTAAAACATTACCAGTATTGAAATTTATCATTGCTCTTCCTGCACCTTTGGCACGAAAAGACATAGTTAAAATAGTTGCTCTGGATCCAGTGTAACCACTTAGAACAACTCCTTCAAAGCTAACCTTGCCAGTTGAATTCGAATAAGTCGGCTCTACTGGCCATAAACTTATAATAGAATTTGATTTAGAAAGCGAAATTAATGTTAATAAGTCGCTAGAAAAAGAAACACCACCAGAAACAGCATTGGCTGATTCACTTGAGCTCGACAATAAAATTGTAACTTTAAAGGTATCTCCTATTTTAACAGAAGTTTTTTCAGGAGATAGATCCAAGCGTGCAGCATCTACCTTTGTAAAAGAAAAAATAAAACATAAAATAAAAAATAAAACATAAAATATAGACTTTTCAAATATTTTTAAATTTCTCATGATTGATATATTATAACTTATTTTTTTTATAAATACGATAGCAAAGATACGCAATAGCAACTAAAAACAAAAATAGTAGGAATGAAATCAGAATCATAAATGCTGTGGAAACGATCTGAGATTTTTGAATGTTTCCACTGTTGTCATAAGCAAGAACTTTTATACTATAAAATATAGTTTGATTAGTTAGTAGGTATGGACTTTTGGCTTTTGTACATTTTTTGAAACCAAATTCGCATACTTCATAATAAGCAATACCAGAACCTTTGTCTTGAGTAGAGAAAACTACATATTTTTTACCATCAAACACATATTCGTTAGACGTATGCTGAACCTGGAAAACCTCTGGTTTAGTTTTGTCTCCTGTCTCTTTCTCGTAAACAAAAGATTGAGCATTGTCAGATATTTCGATATTTAAATTTTTGTTTTTTACTGTATCCTTGCTAGCTTCACCATCATTTAAATATAAATTTGTATCTGACAAAGAGATACTGGTCTTTTCTTGTTTTATAGTATCAAAAACAACAGAAAAAACATTACTTTTATTTGATATGATTCCACCTGGAACTATACCTGAAAAATGAATCTTGTTTTTAGTATCTAGGTTGGGTTCTTCAATCCAAAAACTTACAAAAGACTCATTGACGAGAACTTTTTGTGGGACAATGACACTAGCATCATAAATTAAATCCCCTTCTAGTGTATTTACAGATTTATTTTCAGTATCTAAATTAATCTTTAATACGAAACTATCTCCGGTTTTTACAACAGAGCTTCTTGTGTCTAGATTGAGAGTACTAGCAAAAATACTTCTTGTAAAAAAAGTAAAAACAAAAACTGCAATCAATATTATCCTATAAAATTTATTCATATATTTATACTTAAACCAACTTTGTTAAAAGAAGATTTATTGTTTAACCTGTCCAATAATAAGCCATGATACTAAAGTCGACTAGATTTATACGTCCATCGCCGTTTAGTTTCTCTTTTTCTAGAAGAGTAGTCTGAGTGTTTAAGCTTGGCTTTTTATACCAAAAAGCAGCTATAGAAAAGTCTATCAAGTTAACACGACAATCCCTATTTAGATCTCCTTTTCCATGACATTTCTGTTCAGGAGCAAGAATCTCGTCAGTACCAACAGTAAAGTTATAACTATTACTGTATGAACTGATTTCGTTCTCCTTTGCTACTTTAGAACGAGCACTGTGACTACCTAATTCAAGGGGTAAAGTGTCCATTGTTTTTAGATACACACCATATTTATCACTTGTAACTTTTTGAAATATCTCTGTTTTAGAATGAACAACAATAGTAACTTCACTTTCAGGAACTGACTGTCCAAAAAAAGTTATATCTTCACCTTGTCTAACTTTTAATTTATTACCCGAAATTGTTGGTGCTAGAAATATACCCCAGACATTTATTGGAGCATCTGAAACGACAGTTATCGGGAAAGACTGTATCGCTGAATGAATACCATTTTTATCAGTAGCATAAACTGAAAAGACATACGACCCAATGTTTGGATTATTAAATTGAACAATGAAACTAGCATCTGAACCAGAAATTGCATTTGCAACTAGTACTCCGTCCTTTAATAATGCAATTGAACTATTTGGATAAGCTCTACCAAAAAATACTATTTTTCTATTACTGCTTGGAACTTCCGGTGCACCACCTCCGCCACCACCACCACCACCGCCGCCGCCGCCGCCACCGCCACCGCCACCACCGCCGCCGCCACTCACGGCTGGTGTCCCATTAACTACAACTGATTCACTAAGAACAATACCCGAAGCATAAGAAATAACTTTTAAATGATAAGTTACACCATTGGTGAGTCCTATAAATGCATGACTTGAAGTATTGCCTACATTTGTATATGTAAATGGGCCTACATTTGAAGTACTTATTCCGACATTATAACTTGTTATATTTGCAAATACACCGACTGCTGGAGTCCAGGTAATTATTATTTGATTACTACTGGCTGTAGCTGAAACAACTGGTGTCGAAGCCGACGGAAAATAGAAAAATCCTGCATTTTGCCCGAAGCTAGTACTTGTACTTTGACCATTTGTTATTTGTCCCGTATTGCTATAATACTTAAAAGACGAAGACGAAGCTTCCCCTCCTTGAATTACATTTACTGGATTCTCTAATTGGAAACTAGTACTGGTAAAATCCGCATTTACAAAAGTAAAAATACAAAACAAAGATGCCAAAATAAAAGCAATGGAATGGGAGAATATTTTTTTCTTTGAAATTTTTAACTTTGTATAAATAAAATTCATATCTTTTCCTAATTTTTAGTAAAATGATTTACTATTGTGTCGTTACTTCGGGTTGAACTTCTATTATATTAGCATTGTTTTCGATAATAGCTGACTCTGTATTCTCGGGAGGAAGAGTTGTTTCATTTGGTGGTAGAGTTTGTTCTGTTGGATTCGTAACTTGTGTATTATTTTGTAATGCTTGTGCCGTCATAAAATTCTTCAAGTTTTTTAATTCTGCTCTATTTATACATTCAGATTCCTGACCTGCTTCAGTTAAACACAACTTCTCTGTATGTATATTCTTCACAAACAACTCATCTATCTTGTTATTTACATTTGCAAACCAAGAGATCAGAGAGTCACGGTAAGTATTTGGTTTCTCTGTGTTGTTTAGGTCAG
>JAYUHL010000038.1:0-4859 GCA_043767085.1 Minisyncoccota bacterium | reverse complement strand
TTATATGCTATACTCTCTATGTGAAAAATACTCAAAATAAAGCTTCAATTAAAGAAAAGGTTAATAAAAATCAGCATTACATAACTGGCAACATATCCATAAATCATAAAGGGGTTGGAACTGTGCGTGTGCTCGGTAGTGATGATACCGTAGAAGTCCCCCATAGTTTCCTATACACAGCCTGTCATGGAGATAGTGTCTGTGTTATGTTGCAACCTAAAAAGAGAGATGCTGTTCAAGAAGGTTCAGTGTCCGAAATAGTTCGTCGTGCGAAAAAGGGTTTTGCTGGAGTTCTCGAAAAAGATGGTCCGATGTATTTCCTGATACCAAGTGACACACGCATGTACACTGACATAATAATCCCCGAAGCAGATTTAAACGGTGCAAAAATCGGACAAAAGATTTATGTTGAGATAACAAATTGGAAAGATCATAAAAAAGCTCCCATCGGAAAGGTTGTGAAAGTTCTAGGTATGCCGATGGAACATAATGCCGAGATGGAAGCAATCGCGCTCGAAAAAGGATTCGATGCACTGTTCCCTATCGCTGTTGAAAAAGAAGCAGAAAAAATAGCTCACGATGGCATAAAAGAAAAAGACTTAGAAGATCGCCGTGATTTGCGTAGTGTTACAACTTTTACTATCGACCCTGTTGATGCAAAAGACTTTGACGATGCACTATCATTTAAGAAACTCGATAATGGTCACTTTGAAATCGGTATCCACATCGCCGATGTATCTCACTATGTCGTACCTGATACATCTCTTGACGATGAAGCACGCACTCGTGGGACATCGGTTTATCTAGTCGACCGTACTATACCCATGCTACCAGAAGAACTTTCCAATGGGCTCTGTAGTCTGAATCCAAATCTCGACCGCTTAACTTTTTCGGCTATTTTTGAAATAGATAAAGAAGGTCATATTTACAACGAGTGGTTTGGTAGAACAGTTATACATTCAGACTTTCGTTTTTCTTATGAAGGTGCTCAGAAAGTTTTAGACGACAAAGCTGGTTCGTTCTATTATGAACTAGATGTTTTAAATAAAATCGCTAAAAAGCTTCTGAAAAAGAGATTCGATGATGGCGCCATACTGCTTGAACAAGAAGAAGTAAAGTTTGTACTAAATGACAAAGGCGTCCCAACTTCTGTTTATACAAAAGTCCGTGGCGATACAAACAAGATGATCGAGGAGTTTATGCTTTTAGCTAATCGCCAAGTCGCATTGTTTATGTCACCAAAAGAAAAAACTGATCAAGGTGTTTTTGTTTATCGAGTACATGACTTGCCGAATAAAGAGCGTATGGAAAACCTGGCTTACTTCCTAAAGAGTCTGGGTTACACTATGAAATTAAAAGACGGTATTATACAAAATGAAGAACTAAACGCACTCATTCACAAACTAGAACACAGTCCATTGCGAGACACAGTTCACACAGCCATAATCCGTACTATGTCAAAAGCAATTTACTCTACTAAAAATATCGGTCACTATGGTCTAGGGTTTAAATTTTATACTCATTTTACATCCCCTATTCGTCGTTATCCTGACGTCATAGTTCATCGTCTATTAGCAGACAAGCTAGCCCATAAAAAAATAGAAAAAGAAGTTTTAAAGATGTATAATGAAATAAGTCTCGAAGCATCATCTCGCGAAAAAGAAGCCGCCGATGCAGAACGTGCATCTATCAAATACAAACAAGTCGAATACATGTCGACACGTATCGGAGAGAAATTTACAGGAATTATAACTGGTGTTACGCAATGGGGATTATATGTTGAAGAAAAAATAACAAAGTGCGAAGGTATGGTTTCTATTCGTGATCTCAATGATGATTACTATGATTTCGATAAAAAAGGTATGAGCATAGTAGGAAAGAAAACTAAAAAGAAATACACACTAGGTCATACGGTTTCTTTTCAAGTTAAGTCTACTGACCAAAACAAAAAAACAATAGACTACATTTTAATATAAAAAAATTAAATGAAAAATTTATTAAAATTATCTGTTTGTCTGCTAATTATATTCTTAATTTATAAGTTTTATTTACAAGAAAAACAAAATGTTAATAATGATTTTGTAGTGAAGGACTATACTAGTAGTGAAAAAAGTATTGCGAGTATCCCCGAAATACCTGAAAAAAATATAACTAAACTTTATTTTGTTGGCGATATGATGATGGATCGCAGTGTACGAACCTCTGTTGTTAAAAATTTTAACGGTGACTACAATCAACTTTTCATAAACCTTGCTCTGTTAAAAAATGCCGATATTTTATTTGGTAATTTAGAAGGTGATGTTTCTGATGTTGGTCGAAACGTTGGAAGTAAATATTCTTTCCGTATGGATCCTATGGTCATACCTGCCCTATATAATGCTTCATTTGATATCGTTTCATTTGCTAACAATCACGTTGGCGACTGGAGTATGGTTGCATTTACAGACACAATAAAAAGATTGGAAGAAAACAAGATTTTACAAACTGGCGCTGGTTTAAATAAAATGGAAGCTGAAAAACCAAAAGTCATAGAAAAAAATGATACGAAATTTTGTTTTCTTGGTTTTACAGATGTAGGCCCTAATTGGTTACAGGCTACAAATGAAAAGCCGGGTATACTTATTGCTTCCGATCCACGTTTTGCTGAAATAATAAAAAATGCAAAAATAAATTGTGACGTATTAACTGTTTCTATACATTGGGGCATAGAATACAAAAAAATCCACAATCAAAGACAACAAACTCTGGCACATACAGCTATAGACAATGGTGCTGATTTAATCATCGGTCATCATCCTCATGTGACACAAGATATAGAAATATATAAAGACAAACCAATAGTTTATTCTTTAGGTAATTTTATCTTTGACCAATATTTTTCAAAAGAAACGATGCAAGGCATGCTCTTTGAAGCAAACTACGAAGGTAAAAATTTAGTATCGATACATGATAGGATTATAAAATTAAATTCCAAGTACCAACCGATGGGTATCTTTGATAAAGAAGACGCAGATTGTCCGAAACCAGAAAAAAAATATTTAGATTACACTTACAACAATGTTGGACAAGACATAGCGATTCCTGACAAGACATACATACCAAATAATTTAGTTTTAATTAAAAAAGAAAATAGTACAAATTTATTTTGTTTACAAAAAGAAGCTCGTGATCAATTGGAATTAATGATAAATGATGCGAAAAAAGAAAATTATAATATCAAAGTATCTTCTGGCTTTAGAAATTACGATACCCAAAAAATGCTTTTAGCAAATAAAATTAAAAAAGGTGATAAAAATGCACATAAAATAATAGCCAAACCAGGACACTCTGAACACCAACTAGGTGTTGCTGTGGACCTTACATCCGGCTCAATTTCTTATAAAAATGCAAGCCAAGTTTTTGCTAACACTCTTGAATACAAATGGTTACAAGAAAATGCCTACAAATATGGTTACCTCGAAAGTTATCCAGAAGACAAAGAAGAAGTCACAGGCTATATGTACGAGTCATGGCACTATCGTTATGTCGGCATCGACCACGCTTTCAATATAAATAAAAGTGGTCAAACTATAAATCAGTATTTAGAAGTTTTAAATAAATAATCCGGCAAAAAGAATGATATGATTGCCGTAACAATCAACACTCCCACGATAATCTATTTCTGAATTTCAAATTTAAAGAGCAACTGCTATTGTAAATTTACAATGTCTTTATTTTCCATTATTTCAATAATTAAGACATATATTAGTTAAAAATTTGAAAGAACAATATTAATCTTTATATTACATCATACAAATACTAACTTTATCAATGGCAATAATCCACTGCAAAAAAGAGCCCTGTGGCTCTTTTTACTCCCGCATTTGATCAATTACGATTCCTCCACCAAAATATTCGTAGTGGAACTTTGAGAGCCTTGACTGTTGTTCCTCCTGGACCTGTACACGAAATCGTAACACATGCTCCCACATTGTTATGAACCCTTTTGCACCCTTGAATCTATTGAATTGTCTCATGGTGCTTAATTAATTAAGACTGCCATATGTATGTGAACTTATGCATCCACAATTTTCAATGACTCTTACAAAACCCCTTTCCGACTATCAAAACCTAATCTACTCTTCCGCTAGGTCATTCCTGGCGGAAGACCAATTCTATTGTAGATCTTGCCCCGTAGCCTATCTTTTGACAATAAAATGAAAAAGGTGCCAATGCTTGATAGCACCACTTGCTGTAGGATTTTCTTTTTCTTCTTCAAGAAATTCAATGATTTCTAACCCTGCCAGAAGTTGTAGTGCTTCCTCTTTTGTATGAAATATAATTTCAGAATCAGGCACATTCCAACTATCATTGACCCCGAAAAACTGACCTACAAATATTCCTTTTGGAGCGAGAGAATCTATTATCTTTTTAATAAAAATTGGGAAATCTTCTTTGCCGTAAAATGGCAGAGCAAATTGAGCGTTCACAAGATCAAATTTATTTTTTGGAAAAAAGAAGTCATTAAATGAACTCATAACCAAAGTGAGTTTAAAAGTATCGATATCTTGTGCAAAATCTTTAACCTCAGGAGAATTATCTACTGCAATGATATTCTTAAATCCCGCATCAACAAGAAATTTTGATTCTATGAGCGTCCCTGCTCCCAGATCAAGAGCATTTTCTTTATTCGAACAAAAAGATACAGCCTTAACAAAGAGCTTACGCGGTTCTCGTATTGAATGTTTTTTATAATAAGGATTCCAATCTATCATAGATACTGAGTAATTATAACAGATACTGACGCAAAATAAAAAGAGTCGCATTCTATGATCTAAAATGACACCATAGCCCTATTGGATCTATGATATAAAAAGACA
>JAYUHL010000037.1:0-4875 GCA_043767085.1 Minisyncoccota bacterium | reverse complement strand
CATAGCCCTGCATTAAAAGTGGTAAAACTGTATTTTCAAGAGCAGTAAGCGAAGGTATGGTAGCGTAGTGGAAACCTTTTCTGTATAGTAATATTAACTTAATATACCATCCTCAAGGGTTCGTCTAAGGGCGAGGGTTTTGACTCCCAAAGATGGGATAATAAAAAAAAATTAATTTTTTCTTTTCTATCAATACTATTTAACACTTATCAATTCAACATCAAAAACCAAATCAGCATTTGCTGGGATACCAGATCCTTGTGGTGGATTTGCACCATAAGCTTGAGCACTTGGAATGATGAGTCGACGTGTACCACCGACTTTCATACCAGGGATACCATCGGTCCAACCTTTTATAACTCCAGAAAGTGGAAAAGTAATTGGTTCTACTCCAAAGTCTTTTGAACTTTGAAAAACTTCGCCAGTTGCAGCTATAGCACCTGTATAATGAACACTAACAGTAGCACCAGCCTTTACTTCAACGCCAGTTCCAACAACGAAGTCTTTCTTTACGAGTGTCGGAGTGCTCTTTATAGGAGTAAAATCTTTCATTAATCTTTTGTTTTCCATATTTTTATTTTCTGTTGTTACTTTATTAATATCTTCTTTTTTTTCAACTTTATTTGTATCTGTGCTCTCAACTTGGGATACTTCTTCTTTGACTTGGGCTTTCATATCATCTGTAGCGACACTTTGATTTTCGGTTTTTTTCATCAATGAATAGATGCCGAAAACAATAGCACCTGCTACGATAATAAGAACTACCACTGTTTTTATATTACTTTTTGTATTTTGCATAAAGAAAATTAATTACTTATATGAAAATATTATAGCATATTATTTACGAGCCTAAACAATAGTTGAAACTCTAATCAATAAGTAGTCAAACGAGCGAACAATAATTATTTATTTTCTTGCGTCAATTATTGTTGTAGCTACATTTTGTGGAACTATATCGTAACGTACGAATTCCATAGTGAAAGAGGCTCTACCTTCTGTCATTGAACGGAGACTTGTCATATAACCAAACATTTCAGAAAGCGGTACAACGGCTTTAACGACTTGGTTCATTCCACGCTCTTCCATACCTTCGATGAGACCACGTTTTGATGATAGTGAACCAGTTACATCACCCATAAATTTATCTGGAGTAACAACTTCGACTTTCATCATCGGTTCAAGAATCACAGGACGTGCTATTTTACAAGCGTCCTGAATTGCCATACTTGCTGCGATTTTAAAAGCCATTTCATTTGAGTCGACTTCGTGATAACTTCCGTCATAAAGTTCAACTGAAACATTTTCGAGTTTAAATCCAGCCAAAACTCCACGGTCCAATCCTTCACGGAAGCCTTTTTCACAAGCTGGAATGTATTCTTGTGGGATAGCACCTCCTTTAATAGTGTTTATAAATTCAAAACCTTTTTCACGCTTAACATTCTTTGGTAAGTCATTTGCATCTACAGTTTGATCCATCGGTTTAATCTTTATCTTTACGTGTCCATAGTTACCTCTACCACCTGATTGTTTGATGTATTTACCTTCGATTTGAGCTTCTCCTGTAATTGTTTCGCGGTATGCGACTTGAGGCTTGCCGACATTTGTTTCAACAGAGAATTCACGCTTCATACGGTCAACGATAATTTCTAAGTGTAATTCACCCATTCCAGCAATGATTGTTTCGTTTGTTTCAGCATCAGTTGTGACACGGAAAGTTGGATCTTCTTGTGCTAGACGTGATAGTGCCATACCCATTTTTTCTTGATCAGCTTTTGTTTTTGGTTCAACACGTAGTGAGATAACTGGTTCAGGGAAAACAATACGGTAAAGTTCGATTGGATTTTCTTCATCACAGAGTGTGTCTGAAGTAATAGTGTCTTTTAGTCCGACAGCGGCAGCTATCTCCCCTGCGAAAACTTTCTTTACTTCTTCACGCTCATTGGCATGCATACGCAATATTCGTCCGATACGTTCTTTGTTACCTGTGCGTGGATTGTAAACATAAGACCCAGCAGACAAGGAACCAGAGTAAACACGGAAGAATATAATCTGTCCAACAAAAGGATCAGTTGCAACTTTAAAAGCTAATGCTGAAAATGGTTCATTATCACTTGCCTTACGATTCATAATTTCATTTGTATCTGGATTCAAACCTTCTATCGGAGGAATGTCAGTTGGAGCTGGTAGATAATCCACCACAGCATCGAGTACTAATTGAACACCTTTGTTTTTGAGAGCTGAACCTGCAAAAACTGGAAAAATCTTGTTTGCGATAACAGCCTTGCGCATTAAAGTCTTTAGAACTGCGAACTCTGGAACAACACCATCTAAATAAGCAGTCATAGTTTCATCGTCTTGTTCGACTATTCTTTCGACAAGTTCAGCGTGGTATTTCTGAGCTTCTGCTTTTAATTCTTCTGGAATATCTTTTTCAATAACATTCATTCCCATCTCTCCTTCAAAATAAAAAGCTTTCATTTTCAAAAGGTCTACAACTCCAACATGATTTTCCTCAAGACCAATCGGTATTTGCATGCGAACAGCATTTTTTGAAAGACGATCGAGAATTGTTTTATATGAATGCTCAAAAGAGGCTCCTGTACGATCGAGTTTGTTAATAAAACAAATACGAGGAACCATTGCTTCGTCAGCATAACGCCAGTTAGTTTCACTTTGTGGTTCAACTCCAGCAACACCGTCGAAAACAACAACCGCACCATCTAAAACACGAAGTGAGCGTTTAACTTCAACAGTAAAGTCGATGTGTCCTGGTGTGTCTATTATGTTAAAACGAACTTTTTTAGTATTATCAGGTTTTCCGTCTTTGTTGGCATAGGTTGGATTCCAAAAACAAGTCACAGCGGCTGATGTGATAGTGATACCACGTTCTTTTTCTTGTTCCATCCAGTCAGTAGTCGCAGCGCCGTCGTGCACCTCACCTATTTTGTGTGACATACCTGTATAATAAAGCACGCGTTCTGATGTGGTTGTTTTACCAGCATCAATGTGAGCAATAATTCCAAAATTTCTAACTTTTTCTAAAGGGTAATCTCTTTCCATATATATACTCGCACACTTAATTTTCCGTAGCTTTTTGTTCTGCTATTAATATCTTACTGATAATCATATTCATTGTTAAACTTTTGAGTATAATTAAGCTTTATATTGAAAAAGCAGAATAACGGAAAATTAAGTGTGTGGGTTGAATTACTAATAAAAATAAAAAGACGAATTCGTCTTGTGTAGATAGAATATACAACAAATAACCTTTTTTTGCAAACCCGAACACGCATAATGCCATTGTGTTTTTTTGTTGCAATAACAAGCTCATAGGTCAATATAAAATTAATCTCAACTATCTATAATTTGTTTTAAACACACAAAAACACTATATTGCAACTATGGCAATATGAGTGTATGGGCAAATAAAAAAGCCTGGCAAATATATTTAAAATAAGTAAAAAAAATCACAAGTGCATAATTTATGTTATGATTTATATATGTTTTATCTATATGTCTTAAAAAGCAAAAAGGATGATGAGCTATACATTGGTAGTACCAATAATTTAAAAAGACGATTTTCTGAACATCAAAACGGTAAGTCTTTCTCAACTCAATTTAGAATACC
Source organism: Minisyncoccota bacterium (assembly GCA_043767085.1). GTDB lineage: Bacteria > Patescibacteriota > Minisyncoccia > Phycocordibacterales > UBA9973 > UBA8515. Next base: position 1,247 of record JAYUHL010000037.1, on the reverse strand, counting down.
TTTTGATCTTGTGTATTATGAAGCTTATAAAAATGAAAAAGATGCTCGAGAAAGAGAGCAGGCTCTGAAACTAAGAGGAAATGCAAGAAGATTTTTAAAAGAAAGGATTAAGAGAAGTTTAGATTAGCGGTTACCCGCACACTTAATTTGTCATTGATTCTGCTTTTTAAAAATAAAAAACACCTATACATAGATATAGATGTTTAATATAGATTTCTTGTTGTAAGTTATTAGCAGAATAAAAAGCTATGACAAATTAAGTGTGCGGGTTTACCAAGCAAAATGGGCAAATGCTTTGTTGCTTTCTGCCATTTTATGAGTGTCTTCGCGTTTCTTGACGGCGATACCTTCATTTTTAGAAGCGAGAATCAATTCTTCAGCGAGCTTTTGATGGATTGGAGCACCTTTTTTATTACGAGCAGCGAGGATTATCCAACGCATAGCAAGGGCAGTACGGCGTTCTGGACGAACTTCACGAGGAACTTGATAGTTTGCACCACCGATACGACGTGAACGAACTTCTACCATTGGAGCTGCATTTTTTATAGCTGTATCAAAAACTTCAAGAGGATTTGGATTACCTGTCTTTTCTTTGATTATATCAAAAGCTTTGTAGACGGCCTTGCGAGCAGTTTCCTTTTTACCATCTAGCATTATATTGTTAATAAACTTCCCGAGCTTTTGGGAGTTATACATTATATCTGGATCAACTATATTTCTATTTGTTACTTTTCTTCGCATATATATTTAAATTATTTTTTCTTATTAGTTGGAACAGGAGTACCTGCTTTTGGAGTCTTTGTACCGTAAAGTGAACGAGAAACGCGACGCTTGTCGACACCAGTTGCATCTAAACGACCACGAACTATGTGGTAACGCACACCGATGAGGTCTTTTACACGACCACCACGAATCATAACAACAGAGTGTTCTTGGAGTGTGTGCCCTTCTCCTGGAATATAAGCTGTAACTTCCATACCATTAGTCAGACGAACACGAGCGATTTTACGTAAAGCTGAGTTAGGCTTCTTTGGAGTAGTTGTACTAACTTTTGTACAAACGCCACGCTTAAATGGAGATGGGTAGAAAACAGGTCTATTTTGTATTGAATTAAAACCACGTGCAAGTGCTACGGCTTTTGACTTCTTTTTGATAGTTTTTCGATTCTTACGAACTAATTGATTTATTGTTGGCATATTTTATTTGTGTATGTACTTTACTATAGTACAAGGAAAAAAGCAAGTCCT
>JAYUHL010000036.1:0-11576 GCA_043767085.1 Minisyncoccota bacterium | reverse complement strand
TTTATTTCTGTCTACAGCGTTTTTATATAGTGTTTTGGGCACAACAAAAGCGTATTGGGGTGTATTTTGAGGTATATATCTAAACAAAAAAATAGGGGATTTTTGTATTCTACCCTTTTTAAAAATTTCCATAAAAAGCTTTTTTGTAATTCGCTTTCTTTTTGGGAGCATGTTGTTTTATATGGCTACTTTTGCGCGTCCTTTTTGACGACGGCGCGCTAAAACCTTTTTACCTCCAACAGTTTTTGAGCGAACCAAGAAACCATGGCTTTTTGCTCTCTTCTTTTTATTAGGTTGATATGTTATTGACATACATGAAATATATACTAAAATCGCTATAAATGCAAACAGAAAACATATCCACATCTTATTAACAGGTTAATCAACTTTTTTAGATTATATATAGTTGTTAAAAAATGTATAATGAAGAACATGAACACAAAAGAACTTTGGGAAAACTGTCTGGTTGAAATAGAAGTTGGAATATCTAAAGCTAATTTTGCAACTTGGTTTAAAAACACATCTATTGTAAAAGAAGACCAGGGGACTATTTATGTTGGTGTTGTAAATGAGTTTGTAAAAGATTGGCTTTTAAATAAGTTTCATAAAACAATATTTAAGTCATTAATAAACCAAAATGAAAATATAAGAGCTGTTGAATATGTAATACTTAAACACGACCAAATCATAAAAAATGCTTCAGAAAATAATATAAAGCAAGTAACACAACAAAACAAAGAACTACCCCTCCAAGATTTATACACAAACAGAGAAGACAATTTAAATCCAAAGTATACATTTAACTCTTTTGTTGTTGGCCCTTTTAATGAATTAGCTTATGCTGTGTCTCAATCGATACTAAACAATCCTGGTAGAAACTATAATCCATTTTTTGTTTATGGTGGAACAGGTTTAGGTAAAACCCATATGATACAAGCGATAGGAAATACAATAAAACAAAAATATCCAGATAAAAAGATATATTATGTTAGTTTGGAAAAATTCGCTATTGATTACATAAACAGTATTCAAAATAAAAACCCAAACAGTTTCAAAGAAAAGTATAGGAAATACGACGTCATTATAATGGACGATATACAATTTATATCTGGTAAAGATAAAACACAAGAAGAGTTATTCCACCTATTTAACACTCTCACAGAAACAAACAGGCAGATAATATTTTCGTCTGATAAACACCCTAACTTTATACAAGGATTAGAAGAGAGACTTCAATCTAGGTTTTCTTCTGGTATGACTGTTCAAATAACAGAACCAGACTATGAGTCGCGTGTTGCTATTATAAAAGCAAAGTTTAAAAATACAAATTGTTTTGTTGAAGATGATGTTGTTGAGTACTTAGCTCAAACGTTGAATGGTAATATTCGTGAATTAGAAGGTAATTTAAATACTGTTATTTGCCAATCTGAATTAAAAAACAAATCTCTTTCTGTTTCAGAGGTTAAACAGTTGATAAAAAACAATATTAAACCAAAAAAGAATATATCTGTTGAGGATGTTGTAAATGTAATAGCTCAATACTACAACATACCAAAATCAGATATATATGAAAAAACAAGAAAAAAAGAAATAGTTAAAGCTCGTCAAATGGCTATGTATATATTAAGAGAAGATTTCAATGTCTCATATCCTCATATAGGTCAAAAAATGGGAGGGAGGGATCACACAACAGTAATTCACTCACACTTAAAAATAAAAGAAGATTTACGAACAAATCCGTCATTATTACAAGAGTTAGAAAAGATAAAAATATTGTTTGGGTAATGTTTAAAACTATAAATGTAATTGTGTACAACAAACAAAAAATAGTACATTAAGTAAAAAAATCAATATTGTTTATTTTTAACAAAAAGTTATTAGACTCTTAAAAGGGATTAAAAAATAAATATATATTTATAAAATAAAGATAAAAAAAGTAATCCACATATACACAGGTATAATATTAATAATAAATTAAATAAGTATAAATATAACATATTATGAAAATAGAATGCTCAATAGATAAAATTAAAAACGCATTAACTACTGTCAGTAGACTAACAGGCAAGAATTTAACACTACCAGTTTTGTCTTCTGTTCTTTGGTCTGTTGAAAACAACAACCTTATTCTCAGAGCTACTAATTTAAATATTGGAATTGAAATTAAGATTAAAACAAAAACAGAAGAAAGTGGTGTCTTTGCTGTTAAGAATGAAATATTATCTAACTTTTTTCAAAATATACCAAATGAACAAAATGTTGTTTTTGAGAATATTGGAGATGTTTTAAAAATAAAAACAAAAACAAACTCAACAATTATTAAAACAACACCACACGAAGATTTTCCAACAATACCCAAAGTTGTTGGAGATAGTTTCACTATAAATTCCCAGAGGTTTATAGACGGGTTAAAGTCTGTCTATTATAGCTCCTCAATATCAGAAATAAAACCAGAAATAGGTAGTGTTTATATATATCCACAAGACGACACTTTGGTTTATGTTGCGACAGATACATTTAGATTAGCTGAAAAAAGAATTAAAATAAAACAAAATCTAGTTTTTGATGGTGTCCTTATTCCATATAAAAATATAACCGAAATCATTAAAGTTTTTGATACTTTAGAAGGAGATTTAAAAATAACACTTCAAAAAAATCAAATATCAATAGAGTCTGACGGTATATATTTAACATCAAGGGTTGTCGACGGTATTTTTCCAGACTATAAACAAATAATTCCAAAAGAATCAAAAACAGAGATTATTGTACTTAAACAAGACTTAATACAAGCTTTAAAAATTTCAAACGTTTTTTCAGATAAATTTAATCAGATAAGTTTTTGTGTTAAGACAAAAGAAAACATTTTTAAAATAGACTCTAAAAACATAGATACTGGAGAAAATAGTAGTTATATAACAAGCACTATAAAAGGAGAGGATGTTGATGTTTTCTTTAATTATAAATATGTTATCGATTGTTTTCAATCAATAACAGCTGACAGTTTGATTTTAAAACTAAATGGACCAAACAAACCAATGATAATCAAACAAGTAGGGGATCAGTCTTTTCTGTATTTAGTTATGCCTATGAATAGATAATGGATTATGAACATATAATAAAATACCTAGAGAAGTTTAAAGTCCTTGTCTCAAAAAGAGAAGATATTTATTTATTAATTTCAGACGTTATTTTTGAAAATATAAAAAAAAGAATAGAGGTAAAAAATATAAATATTAAAAGTGTTTTTTTATACTTAAATGTCTCTCCTTTAGTAAAAAGTGAGATTTTAATAAAGAAGAAAGACATATTAAATACACTTAATTCGAAAATAAAAAACAAAAAGATTTTAGATATAAAATAATTACTCCACTTTTATTATTTCATTATAATCCCCAGTATTTCCAAAATTGTCATACGCTATTAATTGTAGATTATTCTCTTTTTTAAGATTATCAATCTGGTTTAGTTGCAAAACTAGTTTAAATGGTGATTTTTTAATAGATATAATATATTTTCCGTTTAGAAAAACATCTATTTTGTTTATTGGATGAGTGCTTGTTGAGTTTATCATTATTTCAATGTTGTCAGTTTTTTTATAAACTATATCTTTTAAACCAGACATAGATAAAGATGGTTTGTTTTTTTCTGTATGTATATTGTCATAATCTTTTGGTATATTGTCTATTGTTATTTGAGGGTAATTAATAGAGTTTGTTTTCCACCAATTTAAAATACCGTATTCCCAGTTATCATACTGAGAATCACTTTTACCTGGATTTGTTTTTAAAACTTTTGGATTTTCTTTATTCATCCAATGAAGTATTGTGTGAACGTCCGTTACAGATATGTCTTTCTTTTTCTCTATAGGAGTTAATTCTGTAGCTAGTTCATTAGAATCTATATCTATTGAGTATGTTACACTACCTTGCCATAAACCACGAAGAAATGGTGGTAGGGTTGGATCTATTGGTTCTGGTGGGTTGAATTTTTCATCTGTTGTTTTTGTTAATGCGTATGTCATTATTTGTTTCCAAATAGGACCAGCCACCTTTTCTCCACCATTGGTCATTTTCTTATTATCGTTGTTTCCAGTCCAAACTCCAATAACTATGGATGGTGTGTAACCAACCATCCAAGCGTCCTTATTGTCGTTAGTGGTACCAGTTTTTACAGCTACATCTTGGTTTGGTATAAACATGTTGGAATTTAATCCAAATGTTTTTGCACGAGCTCCATTGTCTGATAATACACTAGACAACACTCTGGCACTATCTGCATCCATCACATCATAAGATTTTTCTTTATACTTTTCTATTATATTTCCACTATCGTCATTTATAGATATTATACTGTTGTTTGGATGACGAACTCCTTCATTTGCAAAAACACCAAAAGCAGAAGTTATATCAAGTAATGTTGTTTCTCCTCCACCAATAACAAGAGATAAACCATATCTATCAGCCCCATCGTTTAAGGTTGTTATACCCAGATCGTGTGAAAAAGTTATAGCGTCTTTTATACCAACCAAATACAACAGTTTTACTGCTATTACGTTTCTCGATTCAGCTAATGCTTGTCTGAGGGTAAGTGGACCCCGAAATTTATTATCAAAGTTGTCTGGAGAGTAACAAGGACTCTTTCCTAGTGCACTTGGGTAGCAAGACGAGTTAAACTCTGTTTTGACATCAAACAGCGTTGTTTGGTCAGTATAGCCCTTCTGGAAGGCCAAAGCGTAGACTATTGGCTTAAAAGTTGAACCAGGTTGCCTTGGAGAAGTTGTTACATTAAAATTACCATCTATTTTTTTATCAAAATAATAACGTGATCCAACCATCGCTAATATCTGTCCTGTTTTAGGGTCTATTGCTACAACCGCAGCATTACTACCAGAATATTTAGATTCGTTTAACAGTGCTCCAGACAAAGCTACCTCTTCCGCTTTTTTCTGTAAATCATAATCAATAGTACTTATTATTCTTAAACCACCATTTTCAATTATGTCTTCACCATACTTTTTTTCTAATTGATCTTTTAAATAAAAAACAAAGTGTGGTGCTTTTATGTGTGTTAATTGTTGATCCAAAAAAACAACATTTTCGTTTTTCGCTTGATCGTATTGGTTTTTGTCTATAAACTTTAAATCAAACATTTTTTTTAAAACCAAGTTTTTTCTTGCCGCTAGATTACTTTTGTTTTTACCATAAGGAGAAAACCGTGTTGGTGCATTTGGAATTGCAGCTAAATAAGCAGCTTGAGCCAAGTTTACATCTCTAGCGTGTACACCAAAAAAATTCAAAGACGCTTCCTCAACACCATAAGTGTTTCCACCAAAAGGAGCTTCGTTTAAATATAGAGTTAAGATTTCTTGTTTGGAAAGTAGTTTTTCAATTTTTATAGCCAAGATCCACTCTTTGATTTTACGAGTTATTGTTCTGTCGGAGTTTAATAAACTGTTTTTAATTAATTGTTGTGTTATGGTTGAACCACCTTGTATTTTTTTCCCAGTTAATTTAGTCCAAACAGTTGCACGGATGATAGAACTCACCCTGATCCCTTTATGTTGATAAAATTCTGAGTCCTCAATAGCGATACTAGCATTTTTGATATTTAAGCTTATTTCATCTGACGAAATAACTGTTCTTTTTATATCCTCGTGGACATTAAAAAGAAGTATTTCACCAGTGCGATCATATATTTTAGTCGAACTCTTAACCTTCTGCTCAGCAAAGGTTTTAAAGTCTGGAAGTTTAAGAAAACTAGCCCAAACAACAACAGCACCAAATCCGAAAACAAACATACCAATAAAAATAAACAATAAGTTCTTTGTAAGGTGATTTTTTTTCCTTTTCTTCATATCTTATAGGATACCATAAAAAAGAGTTTTTATTGAGTCGTTTTTGTGATATTATGCTTTATATGATAGAAAATAAAGATTTATTAAATAGAGGTATTGCCAATATATATCCTTCAAAGGCTTATGTAGAGTCTCTTATAAAAAAGGGTCAAAAACTTAAAATATATTTAGGTATTGATCCAACAGGTCCAACTCTTCATTTAGGCCATGCTATAGCTTTAAAAAAACTTGGTGAATTTCAAAAATCAGGGCATAAAATTATACTTTTAATGGGCGACTTCACTGCTATGATTGGTGATCCAACAGATAAAAGTGCTGCAAGAAAACAACTAACACATAAAGATGTTCTAAGTAATTTAAAAAATTACAAAAAACAAGCAAGCGCTCTAATAGATTTTAATGGTCCAAACAAAGCAGAAATTTTTTTCAATTCAAAATGGCTTATGAAAATGAATTTCGGAGATGTTGCAAACCTCGCTTCAAACATGACAGTAAGTCAAATGTTAGAAAGAGATATGTTTCAAGAAAGGATAAAAGAAAATAAACCAATTTACCTTCATGAATTTTTGTACCCAATTATGCAAGGTTATGATAGTGTCGCAATGGATGTAGATGGTGAGCTCGGTGGTAACGATCAGACCTTCAATATGCTTTGTGGACGTAATTTAATGAAATCTCTAAAGAATAAAGAAAAATTTGTTGTAACATTAAAACTTCTTGAAGACAATACAGGAAAGAAAATGGGCAAGACTGATGGCAACATGGCCGCACTTTCAGACAGTGCTTCTGATATGTATGGCAAAATAATGAGTTGGAATGATAGCTTGTTGGTTTCGTCTTTTGAACTATGTACCAATGTTCCTCTCCAAGAAATAGCTAAAATAAAAAAAGATTTAGAAAAAGGAGGAAACCCTCGAGATTTTAAAATGAAACTTTCTTATGAAGTTGTAAAAATTCATCATGGTGAAGAACAAGCTAAAAAAGCACAAGAAAGCTTTATAAATACATTTCAAAAAAACGAAATACCAAAAGATATTGAAGTTTTGAATGTAAAAAAAAGTGATCCGTTGATGGATGTTTTGGTTTCAAATAAAATTATCTCTTCTAAAAACGATTTCAGGAGATTAGTAAAAGAAAATGCTATCACAAACTTAACCAAAAATGAAAAAATTATAGATGTAAATATAAAAGTAGAAAACACCACTTACAAGATTGGTAAAAAAAGATTTATATCTCTAAAAGTTAAATAAAAAAATACCTGCTTTATGGCAGGTATTTTTTTATTAATATAGATCGTCAGATAGAAGACCAAGGTCATCACTATCATCTTCTTCCTCATCTACTATGTCATCAGAAATTAAATCATCATCATCTAATATACCTTCATCTAATAAATCAGAATCATTAACAACTGCATCTTCCTCACTAATATCTAAAACATCTTCATCATCTTTATAACTCATTTTATTTTTTTTAAAAATAACTTGTAATGCAATATTTATATCAAAATATAATTATAACTGCAATAGTTAAACTGTTTAAAACTTTTCGCAAGCAATACAGGTTATTCCTATAGCTATAGCGTCTAATTCATCGTCGGATTTAGACTTGTTTTCTATGTGTATTAATTTGTTCACCATAGACATGACCATTTTTTTATCTGCCTTACCATAGCCTGTTGTTGCAACCTTTATTTGGGGAGGGGTATATTCAAAAATATCTAATTTGTTTTTCGAGGCAACATAAACAATAACTCCACGAGCCTCAGAAACACCCATAACAGTTTTCTGATTTGTTGTAAAATAAAGCTTCTCAATGGCGAGAGCTGTAGGTTCATATTTTTGAATCAAACGGTCTATCTCTTCTCCTATGTCTACTAGCCTTTTGTGAAATACTTTCTTTACATTTGTTTTAAAACAACTCGAATAAACTAAAGAATCCTTTTCTTTTTTATCATGTTTAATGACAGCGACACCAATTCTCTCATAACCTGGGTCTATTGCGAGGATATTCATATTATTTATTTAAATAGTCAAAACCCAAATGTTCATAACCTTTTTGTGTAACCACTCGACCACGAACAGTTCTGTCGAGTAATCCTAGTTGTATTAAATACGGCTCTATTACTTCTTCTATAGTAGCCTCTTCTTCGCTCGAAGCAGCAGCAATTGTTTTAATCCCAATTGGACCACCATTGAACTTTTCTATTATTATTTCAAGTATGCGCCTGTCGCTTGAGTTTAAACCGAGTTCATCTATTTCAAGTAAAGACAAAGCTTCTTTGACGCTTGATTCAGTTAGTTCTGTTTTTTTAACCTGAGCATAATCACGACAACGTTTTAGGAAATAGTTGGCTGTGCGCGGAGTAAATCGAGCTCTCTTAGCTATTTCTTCTTGAGCGTTTTCGTCCAGTGATATCCCTAGTATTTTACCAGACCTCGCTATTATTTTTTTTATTTCTTCATTTGTATAAAACTCGAGACGATAAACACCGCCAGAAAAACGTGAACGCAATGGCGAAGAAAGTAATGCTATGCGAGTTGTCGCAGCTATTAATGTAAACGGTGGAAGTTCTAACTGAATAGTTCGAGCCGAAGGACCTTTACCAATAATTATATCTAGAACACCACTTTCCATAGCAGGGTAGAGTATCTCCTCAACCATTTTATTGAGCCTATGGATTTCGTCTATAAAAACAATATCACCAGGATTTAAGTTCGTTAGTATTGAAGCCAAATCACCAACTTTTTCTATAGCAGGGCCAGAAGTTATCTTTATTTGTCTGTTTGTTTCCTTTGCTATTAAGTGAGCAAGGGTTGTTTTACCGAGTCCAGGTGGTCCATAAAAGAGGATATGTTCCGCTGGATGAGACCTCTCTTCTGCTGCTTGGAGTAGTATTTTAAGGTTATTTTTGATATTCTGCTGTCCGATGTAGTCATCCCAAACACTAGGACGCAGTGTCTGGTCCAGATAATTTTCGTCTTTAATAGTTTTTTCTTCTTGTATTTTGCTTGACATAATTTTATCTTTATGATATACTCTTCTTAGATTAAGTTTCGTGTTTACATTATAGCATTAAAAAAGAGAGAAGACATAAATCTCTAAGCAATCGGCCTTGTGCTGCTTTCTATATAATTAGGACGTTCTGGTTTGTATTTATATTTTCTGGAACCATCCTATGCCTATAGATTACTTTTCAATTAATTTTTTAAAGGATTGTTTAGAGATTTATGTTTTTTTTGTTTCTACTTACACCTTTAACCACAAGTTTGACTTGTGGTTTTTTTGATTGACAGTGTGTATATACTTGTGGTATCTTGAATATGAAAATTTTCTATAAAAAATAAACAAACAAAAAATGGACAATCTGGATTTGCAATCAAAAAGACGTGATATCCACGCATTCGGTTTAAAAATCTTTAATGAGATAATAAACACCCCAAAAGAAATTCGCGATGACGACAAAGAGAGGACGGGAATAATGATCTTAGTTAGAGAAGTGAATTCAAGAAATTTAATTTTTGTTAAAATCCTCGAACCCTCTGAGGCCACAAATTATTTTGTTGTCGAGAAAGCTGTTAGATCAGAAACTCTTGGACAAGCTGCTTCACAAAACAGTGAAAACGAAGAAGAATTTAAATTTGCTGGAAGCATAACAATTAAACTAGATAATGGAAAGAAATATCAAGTTTCTGTTTCTGGACTCAAAGCACACGAAGATGTTGTTGTTGCTATTCTTGTGATGGCAAAAGTTTTCGATGTTACATCTTATGATGTTATTGAAAATATTAAAGAATTCGGTGGAGAATTACCATCGTTTTTAATTGATAAAAAAAATTTTTTAAATAAAATTATGAGAGAAGCTTTTGTTTAAAAATTATTTATAAAAAAATAAATCCCAAATACAAAAAGTATTTGGGATTTTTTTATTCCTCGTAAAAGTCTACGACACTTGCGGTTTCCTCAAAAGAGGTGATGCCTTTAAGGACTTTTACGATACCGTCTTCTAACATATTTAAATAACCTTGAGATTTTGAAGCTTTTATAACATCACGCTCACTTGGATTTGTGTTGATTATGTCTTCGATTTCTTTGTTTGTATAAATGGCTTCAAAGATGCCGATACGTCCTTTGTAACCAGTGTTGTTGCACAAAGTACAACCAACCGGGGTGTATATTTTATAAGGACTATCAAAAGCTACTCCATAGTTTTCTAATTTTTTACCGTATTTTTCTGCATCGTCATAAACTTTCTTTATAATTTTTGTTTCTTCTTCATTTGCTTCTTTTTCTTTTTTACAATCATTGCAAAGTCTGCGGACTAAACGCTGAGCTATAGAAAGCGACAAAGCAGAGACCAAGATTTTTGGATTAACACCAAGGTCAATAAGACGAGGGATAACACCAGCTGCGTTGTTTGTGTGGAGTGTCGAGAAAACAAGGTGACCAGTGAGGGCTGATTGAACAGCGATTTCGGCTGTTTCTTTATCACGGATTTCTCCGACCATTATTATATCTGGATCCTGACGCAATGCAGAGTGCAGTCCTTCGACGAAAGTATAACCCTTTTCATCGTTGGTTTGTGTCTGAGTGATACCATTTAGGTGGTATTCTATAGGGTCTTCGATGGTTATGATTTTTATTTCCGTAGAATATATTTTTTGTAAAAAAGAGTAAAGAGTTGTTGTTTTACCAGAACCTGTTGGTCCTGTGAGTAAAATCAAACCGTTTGGTTTCTTTATCTCACGCAAAAATAGTTCGTATAGGTTTTTTTCAATATCCATTTGATCAAGTTCAGTTTGTATAGATTTTGGATTTAGTATTCTCATAACAATAGATTCACCATAGGCTCCTGGTAGTACAGAAACACGGATGTTTATCTCTTGGTTATCTATAAAAATACTGAAACGTCCATCTTGTGCTATTGATTGAGATGTTAATTTTAAACTAGAAAGAATTTTAATTCTAGAATTTATAAATTTGTGAACGTAGGGAGGGATTTGTACCACTTCTTTTAAGACACCGTCTAAACGGAAACGCACAATGACTACCCCTTCTTCTGGTTCGAAGTGTATATCTGATGCATCTATGGCTATAGCCCCAGCCAGCAATATCTCTAGGATGTGTGAAGTTGTATGTGATTGATTCTTTCCTATTATTTCGATTGATTTTTTTATATCATCGACACTACTTATGCTTTTTATTAAAATTTTTAAATCATCACTTGATATGGCTATGTTGCCAGATTTTGCTTCCGAAGCATAAGATAATTCTTTATAATGACTCCAGACTTTTTCTAAGCTCGCCAAAGAAACCATATAGAAATGGGGAATCAAGTTGTGCATTGAAAAGTATTCTTGTAAATTTGTTAGATGATCCTTGCTTGGATGGCGGACGCCGATATGTACATCACGACCGAGTATTTTAAAAGGTCCAACTTCTTCTTTTCTAGCATCAGATTCTGTTATTGTACGGATAGCTTCATTTTCAATACTAATATTTGCCAAGTCTATTGGTGGAACGCCGTATTTAGCTTGGGCAAGTGTTTTAACTAGTTCTTCTTCCTCTCTATACAACAAATCATCTATATTTTTATTTTGTTTATCGTCATCAAATGTAATAGTCATTGTATTTATTATATATCAAAATAGGGTATTTATAGCTTGACATATATTTTTATTTATGATACTATATAGAATATCGCTTAATTGCTCTTTTTGTG
>JAYUHL010000035.1:0-2045 GCA_043767085.1 Minisyncoccota bacterium | reverse complement strand
CTTTTTTTTATAACTAAATTATCGTAGAAATCATCTATCTTCTATCCTCGCACTAGATAATAACTATCTTAGTGTGCTCCAACAGCATGATTCGTGTTCGCTCTTGAACGAGTAGCTAATCTAAAGAGGATAATAACAATCAAAATTAGAAATATTAACAATACCCATCCAAAGAAACTATTTGGCACAAAGTTACTATTACTTGCACTTGCTCCTAAATTACTAGAATCGATGTTAGTTACCGGTTTAAGAACTACTCCATTTGAATTTACAACATTTTTATTTGAACTATTTTCAGAATTTGTAGAATTGGAATTGCTAGAGTTAGAAGTTATAGAAGAATTACTGTTTGAAGAACTAGAACTAGTATCAGAAGTATTCTTGTTCGTAGAAGAATTTGTCGTGTTTGATTTTTTGTTTTTATTACTTAAATCAACATAATCATTTTGGTCATAAGTAACCAATCCAGTCTTTGCTTCATAAGTATAATCTGAACCATTATTATAATAAGGATCTGACTTTATAGATGGACTGATTTTGATTGAATTATCAAAATCACTTGGCATATAAGCAAGAGTAGTTGTTCCAACAAATAATATAACAAAAGCAACGAAACCTATTGTATTTTTTATTGTTTGATTTTTCATTCTGGTATTATAGCATACTATTATACATTTTGTCAAGTACCCTATTTGTCTCTAAGAGAGTATACTTAAAATCATAAAATAACCATATATTATATGAACCCATTTGAAAATGCATTGCGACAATTAAAGCGTGCTAATAGTGTACAGAGCTTTAATCCAGAGTTTTTAAAGAGATTTGATAATCCTAACCGTGAAGTCCGTATTTCTATCCCTGTGACTATGGATGACGGTCATTTAGAGATATTTGAAGGTTATCGTGTCCAATACAACAATGCTCGTGGTCCATACAAAGGTGGTATTCGTTTCCATCAAGACACTGATATAAATGAGGTCAAGGCTCTGGCCTTTTGGATGACACTGAAATGTGCGGTTGTAGATATCCCTATGGGTGGTGGTAAAGGTGGCATAACTGTTGATCCAAAGAAACTTTCCAAGGTTGAATTAGAGAAACTTTCTCGTGGTTGGATAAAAGGCATGGCGCAGGTTTTGGGCCCACAAATAGATGTCCCCGCTCCAGATGTAAACACAACTCCAGAAATAATGTCATGGATGGTAGATGAATATGAGAAAATAACTGGTGATACAACGGGCGCAGTTATAACTGGCAAACCACTTGAGAACGGTGGCTCTGAAGGCCGAGGTGTCGCTACAGGACTTGGTGGTTTCTATACTTTTGATCATTTGCGTGAAAAGCTAGAGTTACCTTCTTCTTGTAGTGTTGTCATCCAAGGTTTCGGTAATGTTGGAGGCCATGCAGCCGATATATTTACAAATCATGGACATAAAGTGATAGCACTATCTGATTCAAAAGGTGCTATATACAAAGAGGATGGTTTCGTCATTTCTGAAGTAAATAATTACAAAAAAGAACACGGTACTATAGTTGGTTTCAACGGAAGTAAAACAATTACAAATGATGAATTATTAGAACTAAAATGCGACGTATTAATCCCCTCTGCTTTAGAAAACCAGATCACAGAAAAAAATGCAAATAATATAAAAGCAAAAGTTGTAATTGAACTCGCTAACGGACCTACAACAACACTTGCTGACGACATTTTATTTAGTAAAGGTATCGCTGTTATCCCAGATATACTAGCAAATGCCGGTGGTGTGACTGTTTCTACTTTTGAATGGGAACAAAATTTGAAAAATGAACATTGGAGCGAAGAAAAAGTTTTAGAGAAACTGAAAACTATTATGGATACCCAATCAGACATCGTCTTTGACAAAGCGAAGTCTTTGAATACAGACATGCGTCGAGCGGCATTTATCGTAGCATTAGAGAGAATAGAAAAAGCTACAAAATAAAAAAAAGCGGTCAATTGACCGCTTTTTTATTTTTTTTCAAAATTAATATTTCTTTAAAAAAATCTTTAATTTTTTCATCCCATATAT
>JAYUHL010000034.1:0-4908 GCA_043767085.1 Minisyncoccota bacterium | reverse complement strand
CGAATCTCGTGTAAATTGTATATGTGACATCCCTTTGTTTGTAATTAGCTTGTAATGGTCTACAGCTATTCTACACCAGAGGGGTGTTGCGTTTCAGGGTGGAATTCAGGACACTATCTATTGCTTTTGCTGGTATTCCTTATTTAATTAATACATCAAAACAAGCACCCAAAAAATCACAATACTTCACAATATCATTTTTCTTTCTTGCTCCATTTTTAAGTTCTATTTCTATAACTATCAATAATGGTACAATTAAAAATTGTATATATCCATGTATTGCAATGACGTGTTGGTTTATTGCTTTAGTAATAACGCTCAAGTAAAATTATTCACAAAGAACCGCTGTATAAATACACGGTTCTTTTTTTACAAAAACTCTGGCTCTGAGCAAAGAGTAATTTCAAATTTTTGTTTTACAATTTCAATAATTTCTTCTTTAGCATGCATTATATCCTTCGATGACGCTTCGTTTTTATTTACCAAAACAAGTGCGTTTTTCTCATATACAGAAACTTTCCCTATATCGCTCCCCTTTAATCCTGATTTTTCAATCAGCCATCCTGCAGAAATTTTTACTTTATCATTATCAAAAACAGATAATTCGAACACTGGAACATCTTGATATTTTTCTTTTAAAGAGGAAGCGGTACCTCGGTCTACAATAGGATTTTCAAAAAATGAACCTACGTTAGGAATTTCTTTTGGATTTGGTAATTTTGTATTTCGAATATCTATTATTGCGTTTCTAATATCTTTTAGATTTGGATTTGAAATATTTCTTTGATTAAAATAATCGGGGACACCTTTGTAATTTGGAATCACGGGAAGAAATTTAGACAAACGAAAAACAATAAAAACAATAATATACTTCCCTTTTAATTCTCTTTTAAAAATACTTTGCCTATAACTAAAATTACAATCTTCGTTTTGAAGTATTATAAAAATTTGTTTTTCAATATCAAAAACTTCAACGCTTAAAATCGTATCTTTAACTTCTTGACCATAAGCACCTACATTTTGAACAGGAGTTGCGCCAACAGTTCCTGGAATAAGAGACAGAGCTTCTATCCCCGAGAGATTCATCTCTACGCTCCGTTCTACAAAAGAATCCCAATTTTCTCCAGCTCCTACTTTTATATCAACGAACTCATTTGTTTCATTTAAAATTTCAAAGCCTTTGATTTCTATTTTCAAAGCAAATACATTAAAAACTCCATCAGGGAAAACGACATTTGAACCTTCTCCTAAAATAAAAACAGGAAGTTTTTTTTCTCTTGCTTGAGATAAAGCTTCAAGTATTTTTTCTTTAGAATCAACAATACAGAAATATCGAAATTGCCCTCCCACATTTAAGGTTGAGTAATCTCTTATATCCACATATTCTCTAATCTCTAACATATTGCTAGTATATCATATATGATATATAATACAAATACTTGTCCCGTAGGATATCACTGTTTTCTAACCAACTACATCTACGGAACATATTTTTATTAATAATTATATACGTGTATATAACACGTATCATTTGGGATGAAACAAACAGATCAACAAAAAATAGGGTTTTTTATAAAGGAACTTCGTGAGAAAAAAGGCTTGACCCAAAAGGCTTTCGCCGACGCACTTGCTACTTCACAGAGTGCTGTTGCTCGTATGGAAAAGGGAAAACAGAACTTCACAACAGATTTATTATCAAAAGTAAGCACTGTGCTCGAACACCAAGTTGTGTCTATCAATAGTTCTATAGATTTCAAAGTAACAGGTGGACGCAAACTCCACGGCAGCATCGACACCAGTTTTTCTAAAAATGGATCAGTTGGTCTTTTGTGTGCGAGTCTCTTAAATAAAGGAATAACAACCCTTCATGGTATAGCTCGTATCGAAGAAGTCTACAGAATCATCGAAGTTCTCGAAAGTATTGGTGTATATTGTAAATGGACAGCTTCTCACACTTTAGTTATAAAAACTCCAAAAGTTTTGGATTTAAAAAATATAAATAAAGCTTCAGCTATAAAAACTCGCTCTATCATTATGTTCATAGGGCCATTAGTTCACTTGTTCCCCTCTTTTTCTATACCACACGCTCAAGGGTGCAATCTGGGTAAACGTACGATAAGTGCACATATGTATGCTCTTGAAGAATTTGGTATAAAAATAAAAACAATGCCAGAGAGTTACGACGTGTCATATTCGAAACTTAAACCAACAGATATCGTCATGTACGAGTCTGGTGACACAGCTTGTGAAAATATATTAATGGCAGCTGCAAAAATAAAAGGCAAAACTATCATTGAGTGTGCTAGTGGTAACTATATGGTTCAAGAAATCTGTTTCTTTTTAGAAAAAATGGGGGTCAAAATCGAAGGGATAGGCACCACCACTTTAACTGTTCATGGTGTCGAAGATATAAATATCGATATCGAGTATCACAACAGCGAAGACCCGATAGAATCTATGATGTTTATAGCTTCGGCTGTCGCAACCGATTCGACTTTAACTATCAACCGCTGTCCTATCGACTTTTTAACATTGGAATTATACAAACTTAAAAAGATGGGGCTCAAGTACAATGTACTCAAAAAATATCTTTCCTACAATAATAAAACCAAACTCATCGACATAAAGATCCTTCCAAGTAAACTAACTGCTCCTCATGACAAAATACACGCTAATCCGTATCCAGGAATCAACATAGATAATCTACCATTTTTTGTACCTATCGCCGTTCGAGCAAAAGGTACTACTCTCATCCATGACTGGTTTTATGAGAATCGTGCCATCTATGCAACCGAGCTTAATCGCCTAGGTGCTGATGTCGTTCTTGCTGACCCACATCGTCTCTACATAACAGGTGGTACACCACTTAGTAGTGCCCAAGTCGTCTGCCCGCCTGCACTTCGCCCATCTATGGTCATACTCATCTCTATGATGGCAGCAACCGGTACATCGATACTTCGTAATGTATACATGATCAACCGTGGTTATGAAGATATAGCTGAACGTCTAAACTCTATAGGCGCTGAAATCAAGATTTTGAAATAAGATTAAGCTTTTTTATTAAACTTTTATTTCTACCGTGCTTAAACAAAGATAAATATGATGCTTTTGTTTGATTGAAACTTTCTTTATCTATAATGTTATTTTTATATTGAATTACTCTAATATTAAATTTTACAAAAGCTCTTTTTTTAGTTTTCGTACGGATTAACTTATAAAGTGGAAAGTGAACAAAACCAAGAAAGTCGACACCACTGTGCCAAGTAGAGATAGAAACTTTATTAGGATGTAAATAAATTTTGAGTTCTTGATTTAAGAAAACTTCCAATTTTAGTAATATATTTTCAAGATACATTTTGTCTTGTGACAAAACAACGAAATCATCAGCATATCTAATGTAATATTTAACTTGTAAATTATGTTTCATAAATTGATCAAATTCATTCATAAAAACATTGGAAAATAATTGGCTTGTTAAATTGCCAAGTGGTAAACCTTTTCTAGTATCTTTATGAAAGCTATCGAAAACAATATGCAATAAATTACGAACTTTAGTATTTTTAATATATTTTTGAACTATTCTTTCTAAAATTATTTGGTCTATTGAATCAAAAAACTTTCGTATATCACATTTTAAAACCCAAACTGTCTTTGTGTTATTTGCAGACAATTTCCATGCAAAATAATTAAAACGATCCATCGCTTTATGTGTGCCTTTACCGACTCTAGAAGAATACGAATCATATATAAATCTCTTATCGAAAATAGGTTCTAAAATATTGATTACTGCTTGATGCAATAATCTATCTTTTACTTTGGCTTTATTTATGTGTCTTTGTTTTGGATCACAAACATAGAAAGAACTATAGTTTGAATGTCTGTATATTTCTTGTTTCAATTCATAATGTAAACTACAAATATACTCCTCGTAATTTAAATAAAATTCTAGTACATCTTTCTTTTTCATTTTGCCATTAGAAAATTTATTCCATGCATTATAAAGATTCTCTAAACAAATAATGCTATAATACAAGCCATGGATAGTACCCCCACCCCGAGCGACGTTTTTGATGGAGCCTTTATCCACAAGACTATTTTGTTTTATATCTTGATTCATAATAATATTGAAAAATTCCCCAAAAGAGACCGTTATACTATAGGGAAAAGATTGGAGGAAAATATACTAGAAACAATAGAACTAACATTACTTGCTAAATCGAAAAACCAAGCAAGTTGTCTTTTGATTTTAAATAAAATAGATACGAAATTAAAATTTATAAAAATACTTATACGGATTGGCCACAATATAAAAGCAATAGACCAGAATAAATTTATTTACTTACAAGAGCAAACAATAGAACTAGGCAAAATACTAGGTGGTTGGATAAAAAATACAAAACAAAACCCTCTGAAATAGTCAGAGGGAACACTTCGGGAGAAAGAGACCCCGAGATTGTCGTTACTGTTGTCGGGCGAGTTACTGTTGACGTTGACACCGTTGTCATCGAAGTTGCCCACATGAACAAAGTTACCGTCAGAATCGAGTCTACTTTTGCATTTTACCATCTGGGGCAACACACCTTTTCTTGCGAATCGATGTTGTATAAATACGTGTACTTCCATAATTTCTTTTGTCTGTACAAGTAAAATGCAAGCAGTGTTTTTTATTTTGGCGAGTAAAATCCTTGGACATTACTTCATTGCCGTTTGTATTATAGCACAGCCTTTTGCTCTAAACGAGCAAAAGGTAAACATAAATCATTTTTCATATATTCATTACACACTGCGGGAGAAAGAGACCCCGAGAAAGTCGTCACTGTAGTCGGGCGAGACACTGTCGACGACGACACCGAGGACATCGAAGTCGCCCACAAGAACAAAGGCACCGACAGAATCGAGTCTACCTGT
>JAYUHL010000033.1:0-11784 GCA_043767085.1 Minisyncoccota bacterium | reverse complement strand
GGTCGCGAAAATTCCGTAGCGACGGCGAGGAATTATTCGTGACCAAAAACAATACCTGAGCGTTGTTCAAATAAAATGTGCCAAATGCACAATCCACATAAACTAGGAGAGAATTTAAAAATGAAGAAGTAAAAAAGAGTCGTTGCAAAGCAACGACTCTAAGAATCTAAGGACTCAATTTAATTTAAGGTTCAAAGTGCTTAAACACTTTCTTCATAAAAGCAAAGCAAAACACAGGATTCATGCCAATCACCCTCGAAATAGCCGAGATTGAACACGAAGTCACCATCTGTGTAGGCATACACATTCGGCACCCTGTGGTTGCCGTCCGAGTCCTTCCAAAGTTTACCATTCTTATCGAAAGACGCATACCAGTAACCTTTTGGTAGCTCACTACGTTTTTGCTTATAAACAAGTGATCCACCTTGAGCTCCAAGCAAAACAGCATTTGGAAAGGTAGCCAAGAACCCTAAACGTTCTTGTGAAGTTGTAGTTCCAGAAAAATTTTGTTTGAAAGCCTTAACACTAAATTTGTCACCGGGTTTCAAAATCCTGCTTGGATTTGAAAAATTTTTATCAGTCAAATTTTCATTGCAATAATAAAAATCTTTTTTGTTAAGACTCGCAAGCTCTGTGCCTGCAACGCAATCATCTGGAACAATAATTATGCCTAAGTTTACTAGTAAAGAAAATTTACTTTCGACTACTTTTTTAGTTCTATTTAACATACATCAAATTTTAAAAGGTTCAGAGAATCGGCTCTGTGCCGTAATTTTAATTAAAAAATAACATATGAATATTTAAATGTCAATGTTATTATAGTTCCCTTTTTCTGGTATCATAAAAAGATGCAAGACATAAATGAAATTACAATTTTAGTAAAAAGCTTGGCTGCCAACGACAAAAAAATGATCGAGAAGGCTTGTCTATTTGCGCAAAACGCTCACAATGGTCAGTTGAGAAAAAGTGGTGAGCCGTACTTTGTGCACGTCTTTGCAACAGCCAAAAATCTAGCGGAGCTCAACATGAGTCCGATTGTTATTTGTGCTGGATTCCTCCACGATGTACTCGAAGACACGAGCGTTACAGAAAAAGAAATGGAAGATAACTTTGGTAATGAAGTCACGATGCTAGTAAAAGGCGTAACGAAACTAGGTACTGTTAGATATAAAGGCATAGAAAGAAATGTAGAGAACTTGCGTAAGTTCTTTGTATCGATAGCCGAGGACCCACGAGTGCTTGTTATAAAACTCGCCGACCGTTTACACAATATAGAGACACTACAACACGTTGCCCCTGAAAAACAGAAGCGTATCGCTCTTGAGACGCTCGAAGTTTATGCGCCATTGGCCAACCGCTTGTCTATGGGTAATTTGAAAAGTCGTCTCGAAGATGCTGCTTTTGCTTATGCTTATCCAAAAGAATGCGATGAAGTTGAGAAACTTATCGCCATGCAAAAAGATGCAAATAAAAATTATTTAAATGAAGTAAAGGAAAACATAGCTTTAAAACTAAAAGAACAAAAAATAGAAAACAGAATTGATTATCGTGTTAAACATTTATATTCTCTTTGGAAAAAACTACAGAAGTACGATATGGATATGGGCAAGATTTACGATACTATGGCTATTCGTGTTATGGTAGAAAATGTCGAGCAATGCTATCACGTCCTAGGTATCATTCATGGTTCTTGGAAACCACTTCCAGGACGTATAAAGGACTATATCGCCAATCCTAAACCAAACGGTTATAAATCAATCCACACAACTATATTTACTGGAACAGGAGGAATAGTAGAAGTCCAAATACGCACGCATCAAATGCATGATGAAGCAGAGTACGGTATCGCCGCTCACTTTATCTATAAAGAAAAAACTATAAAGAAAAACACAGAGGATACTTTAAAAAATTATGAATGGGTACATCAACTGCGAGAAATGGAAAGTCATTATGGTCGTCCTGAAGAATTTCTAAAAACTATCAAAATGGATTTTTTTAAAGACCGTGTTTTTGCATTTAGTCCTAAGGGCGACATTATAGACCTACCAGAAGAGTCTTGCGCTATAGACTTTGCTTATGCTATCCACTCGGATATCGGTAATCATGCTCAGGGTTGCAAAATAAATGGCAAGAATAGTCATCTGCACACTAAACTCAAAAACCATGACATAGTAGAAATCATAATAAACAAGAAAGCCAATCCAAATAGCAAATGGCTCGAATATGTAAAAACAACAATGGCAAAAAAACATATAAATGTTTATTTACGTGATCATAGTTTGCTTGCCAAATTTAAAAGTTTTGGAAACTTTTAAAAAAATAAAACAATAATCTTCTGTCCAGGACACAAAATTTCTTGCTAGAAATTTTGTCAGTTTTCGTCTCGACAGCCTCAAAAGCCTTCCTATAAGATTATTATTTTATTTTTATAAAAAATTATAAAGAGAAGTTTTTGATATTATACAAATCCGCGTCATTTTCAGACTTTTCTATTTCTTCTTTTGTACGATCATCTATCAAATGCTCTTCTGTCATGTCAGCTGGCATTATATCGTTCTCATTTTTTTCTTCGATTATTATGTGGAGTGGATTTTTTTCTACGTGACGCTCTAGCATTGCATTTGGATTAGCTTCACGATTTGATTTAAGTAGATCTAGAATAGTGTGCAGATCTTCATTTGAAAAGAAATCTATTTGTATAACTCCCCCATTTTCTTTTTTATCTATATGGACTCGTGTTCCTAGACTCTCTTGCAAACGGTCTTCGAGATCGGCTATCTCTGGGTCTGGTATATATTCTTTTTTACGAATCTTGTCGAAAGCGATACGTCGTGCAACTTTTTCTGTATCACGAACAGTCATCTTTTTAAACATTATTTCTTTAAATAAAACATTTTGTTCTTCGGGTCTATCAGAGAGCATCAAAAGTGGTCTAGAATGTCCTTCAGTTATTTTACCAACAGATAATGCATCGAGTATTTCTTGTGGGAGCGCAAGTAATCGCAAAGTATTAGAAACGTATTCGCGACTCTTACCCATCTTTTGTCCTATTTGTACATGAGTAAATTTGAATTCTTCAACAAAACGCATAAATGCGCGCGCGCGTTCAACAGAATTTAAATCTTCGCGTTGCAAGTTCTCTATAATAGCAAGTTCTAACTTTGCCATATTTGTTTCCCCTACACGAATAATAACAGGAACTTGAGCAATCCCTGCGAGTTTACTTGCGCGCAAGCGACGCTCGCCGGCTATAAGCTCATATTCGACAACTATTCCACTTTCCTCGTTTATAACTTCATTTCGAGAAACTACGAGCGGTTGGAGCACACCGTACTGACGTATAGAATCAGATAGATCACGCAAACGAGCTTCATCGAATTCGCGTCTAGGCTGAAAAGGATTAGCTTTTATTTTATCTGTATCAATCCAAAAAATTGCATTTTCATATATTTGTGACATGCGTTTATAGTAGCATATTTTTAATGTGTTGAAAAATATTTGATAGTAGAGTTGTTTATATTTAAAATAAATATTATAATTGCGGTATGCCTAAAAAATGGAATACTATTGAAAAAGAAAAAAAACGTGTAATTCTAGAAAAATTGTACATTAAAGAAAATAAAACGATAAAGGAAATTGGTTTACTTCTTAGCTTAAGTGAAAAAACAATCTTTAAAAGATTGTTAATGTTAGATATTAAAACAAATAGAAAACAAAAATTAAATTACTCCAATCAGAGGAATGATGTAATAATACCCATAAATAAGTCTGACAAACTTGCTGAATTATTTGGTATATTATTGGGTGATGGGAATATATCCCTTTTTCAGATTAAGGTAACACTTAGTAAAGAGGAAAAATCGTACTCTGAACATGTGGCAAATTTATTTAAAATTAACTTTAATGCTTCTCCTAAAATATTAGTCAGAAAAAATGGTCATCTTGATATTTACTTAAATTCTGTAAAACTTTCTAAATGGCTTATGGATGAAGGTCTAGTTTTTAATAAAGTTAAAAGCCAAGTCAGTCCACCATTGTGGATTTTCCGTAAAAAAGAATATATGAATTCATTCTTAAGAGGTTTCTTTGATACTGATGGGTCTCTATATAAACTACGTTATGGTTTACAAATGTCTTTTTCAAATAGATCTATGCCATTACTCGTATCTTTACAAAAGACGCTGAATCTACTACAATACAAACCATCTGAGATAAGTTCTTGGAAAATATACCTAACATCAAAAAAAGACATCAGTAGATTTTTTAAGGAAATAAAACCTAAAAATCAAAAACATCTTAATAGATTTATGGAATTTAAAAAATAAACACGCGTCGGTACTCAAGTGGTCAACGAGGGGAGACTGTAAATCTCCTGACTTCGGTCTTCGAAAGTTCGAATCTTTCCCGGCGCACAAACAAACAAATGGCTTCGGCCATTTTTTTGTGCGCCGGAGCGACTAAACTGCTTTAGTCGTGTGTTGGATGAGAAAGACTTTTCTGTAATTTATTTACAAATGAGAGAATTGTACCAGGCCCTGTAAGTGGCCGAATCCAACCCGGCGTACAAAGATAGCACAAATAGGTTCGAGCGTAATTATATAACCACACAATTAAAAAACTATTTATTATTTATCGTATCTACAAATTTAACATATATAGTCTTACCTTCAGAAGTTACAACTTTTAAATTATCACCTAAGACACTAATAATTTCTTTATAATTATTTTCTGCTCTAGATATATTATATGCTTGTTTTGATAAAATTTTACCTTTAGTATAGTAATCATCTGCATAATCATTATAAATATTCTCGTTTGTAGTTCCAACTTCTTTTAAGTTTTCATCCAGTATAATTATTTTTTTAGATTCTTTATACCCATTAGGAACATTTTGTCTTGAAATTTCTAAAATTACATAAAGCTTATTTCTAATAATTTTAAACGACTCAACTTTTCTAAAAGCACTCAATCCCCATCCTGAACCTAAATCACCTTGATATTTTTTATCTAAAATAGATTTTAACTCAGGTAATGGTAAAGAAATTAATTTTTCTTGAAGATTTTCTTTTTCCGCTGATTGTTTTAAGTTATCTTGTATGTTAAAATTTAGTTTTTCAATAAAATTTTTTATATATAATATTGATTAAATTATAATTACACTCTATAGGGACTTATTTTAGAAACCTTCACGGAAGACTTTACTTTCTTCTTTTTACTTTCAACAACTATTTCGTTTTGTTTATCTGTTGAAACATAAACAGTATCACCTTTGATTATAGTCCTGTCGATTATAAAATTAGAAATTGGATTCAATATCTTGTTTTGGATAACACGAGTTAAAGGACGAGCTCCATAGTGTGGATCATAACCCTGTTTCGCAATCTCAACACATGCTTGATTAGAGATTTCTAGATTTATACCTTGATTTGATAATCTCTTTCGAACAGTTTCTATTTTTAGATCAACAATAGATTTTATCTCCTCTTGATTTAACATATCAAAAATAATAATGTCATCAATACGATTTAAAAACTCTGGACGGAAATTTTCTTTTAATGTGTCCATAACTTTATCTTTTATTTGAACATATTCTTGTGTATCATCGTTATTGTTGAAACCGAGACTTTCCATTTTCTGAATAAATTGTGATCCGATATTTGAAGTCATTATGATGATAGTATTTTTAAAATTTACTACTCTACCTTTTGCATCTGTTAAACGACCATCGTCAAGTACCTGAAGTAGTACATTAAAAACCTCTGGATGAGCTTTTTCAATTTCATCAAAAAGAACAACACTATATGGTCTATGTCGAATACTTTCAGTTAGACTACCACTTTCTTCATGCCCTACATATCCTGGAGGTGAACCGATAAGTTTGGAAACACTATGACGTTCCATGTATTCACTCATATCAACACGAATTAGAGCTTTTTCATCACCAAAAAGAGATGAGGCTAATGTTTTAGTTAATTCAGTTTTTCCAACTCCCGTTGGACCTAGAAATATAAATGAACCGATTGGTTTATTTGGATCAGAAATCCCAGCGCGACTACGTCGAACAACTGCTGATATTTTACCGATAGCTTCAGATTGACCAATCACGCGTAGGTGTAATTCGTCTTCCATGTTTTTCAACTTACTCCTGTCTTCTTCCATCATTTTAGAAAGAGGAATCCCAGTCCAGCGCGACACAACGAGAGCTATCTCCTCACTTGTCACTTCTTCTTTTAGAATGCGACGGAATTTTTGTAACTTTTTTAAATGTGTTATTTTAACTTTTAAAGTTGATTGCAATTCTGGTATTTGTCCATACCTTATCTCAGCAGCGAGAGCCAAGTCTGCTTGCAGTTCAGCTCTCTCTCCTTCTAATTTCAAATTTTCTAATTTATTTTTAATCTCACGGATTTCGCTAACTATGTTTTTTTCATTATTCCAAGACAATTCTAATTCACGAGTTTTTTCTTTCAAGTTTGCTATTTCTTTATCAATAATAACAATACGTTTTTTATTTTCTTTGTAAGATAAATCTTTATTTTCAGAATGAGAAACTTCTTTTTTTAGAGCCTCTCTTTCGATTTCTAAACTCATGATTTTTCTATGAGATAATTCTAATGCTTCAGGTTTATTTTCTAGCATCATATGTAATGCTGCACTTGCTTCATCTATTAAATCAACAGCTTTGTCGGGTAAATAACGATTTGTTATATATCGTGAAGACAAATTTACCGCTGATATTATCGCTTCATCTGTTATACGCACACCGTGGAAATTTTCATATTTTTCTTTGAGTCCACGCAATATAGCGATAGTGTCAGATATGCTCGGTTCTTCTACATAAACAGGTTGGAAGCGTCGAGATAATGCTTGATCTTTTTCAATATGTTTTTGATATTCTTTGATTGTAGTTGCACCGATAGCACGCAGTTCTCCACGAGCCAACGCTGGTTTAAGCATATTTGATGCATCAAGTGACCCTTCGGCTCCACCGGCACCGACTATAGTATGAACTTCATCAATAAAAAGAATTATTTTATTATTAGACTTTTCAATTTCTTTCATCACACCACGAAGGCGTTCTTCGAATTCACCACGATATTTTGTACCTGCTAAAAGTAAACCTAGATCCAAAGACACAACTTCTTTATCACGCAAAGAATCAGGTACCTCATTACGAATAATACGCAAGGCTAGAGCTTCAGCAATGGCAGTCTTACCGGTACCAGCTTCACCTATTAGTATAGGATTATTTTTAGTTCGACGAGAAAGTATCTGCATGACTCGGATTATTTCATTGTCACGACCGATAACAGGATCAAGTTTATCATTACGAGCCAAATCAGTTAATGATCGTGTGTATTTAGTAAGGAATTTCATCTTCTTTGTTTTTTTATCTTCTACGAAATTTTCATTTCTAAATAATTCTATGATACGACGAACTTGCTCAGGCAGTATTTTGAAACGCATAAGCATATTTTGAGCCTCTCCTGGATTCTCGAGTAATCCTAAAAACAAATGTTCAGTTGAAACAAATTCATCTTTTAAATCATGAGCTATTTTTGTTGAGATTTCGATAGCTGTTGCTAGATCCGGAGTAAGGTATATCTGATACGACGGAGAAAGAGTTGTTCCTCCTTCGCGACCTTCGATTGCATCGATGACATTGTCGATTAACAATTGTGTATCGACTTGGAGCTTTTCTAAAATAGCTACGACCAAAGACTCTTCTTGTAGGAAAAGAGCTGCGAGTAAATGGAGTCCACTAACATGATTCTGACCTTTTTCGATGGCTATTTCATGAGCTCTCCTTATGACTTCTTTGGCTTTAGTTGTAAAATTGTTAAATGGTGGCATATATGTTTATTATTTGTCTATTATAGCACATAAGTCAAGGATTTTAAAATAAAATATTACTTCCACTTTTTATATTTTTCGAGAATTTGGGAGAGATTTTTTACTAGAGTGTCTATGTCTTTTTTAATTGTTTGACGGCCGAGAGTTATGCGCAATGCACCGCTTGTTTCGTCGACTTTTTTATTTTGCGCCGAGCGTAAAGCACGAATTACATGAGAACTACCTTCTTGGTCGCTTGCACAAGCACTGCGTTCAGAGACCATTATTCCTTTTGCATCGAGTTCTATAACTAATAATTCACTTGAAATTCCAAACACAGAAATATTTATATTGTTTGGTAAACGATTTTCTTTACTACCGTTTAGAATTATCTCGTAACCAGACGAAACAGAAAGTGAAAGTGATTCTTCGATAGCATAGTCACGGATTTTTATCAGTCTCGCACTTTCTTTATCTTTAATTTTATTTGTAATTTCTAAAGCAAGAGATAAGCCTAAAACACCCGCTACATTTTCTGTCCCCGAACGTAAATTATTTTCTTGACCACCGCCACCATAGACTGGTGATATCTCTACACTTCTTTTTTTATATAAACAACCAATACCATTTCCACCATAGATTTTAGAACTATTAAAAGACATCATATCGACTCCCAATTTTTCTATATTTTCTGTAAATAAATAATTCATCGCCTGACATGCATCCGTATGTAGCACAGGAAAAGATGTTGATACAGAAGTGACTTGCGAGAGTGACGGCTCGAGCACGAGGAATTTTTCAGTAGAAAAATATCCGTGCTCTTCTGTGGCAATATCTTTTCCGATGTTCCTATTTTTCTTAAAATACCGTATTTCTTTTGCAATTTCTTGGATCGGTTGAATAGTACCGATTTCATTGTTGGCATACATAATAGAAACTAAAATTGTATTTTCCTTTAGTGCTTTTTTTATATCTTTTGGATTTACGATTCCATTTTCATCACATGCTATATATGTAATTTCTGCTTGCTTTCTTTTTTCTAAGAGACGACAGTTTTCTATTACAGCACTGTGTTCAATATTGGAAGTGATTATATGAGGCAATATTTTAGAATTTGGGTTTTTTTCATGAAAATTATAAATAGTACCAAGTATAGCGATAGCTACGCTCTCTGTACCTGATCCAGCAAAGAAAATTTCATCTTTGTGTGCATTTAAATTACGTGCAACGGAAATTCTAGATTCATTTAAAACATTTAAAGAATATAGTCCCATTTTATGAATCCCGCTTGAATTAGCAAAAAGCTTTTTCTCTATCTTATTTATCTTTTTTACAATATTTAGATCAACCATAGTACAAGCAGCATTGTCTAGGTAAATATCTTTTTTTCTAAGGATGTTCATTATTACATATTACAACATTATTGTTTTATTGTAAAAAATGTCTTAATAGTATATACTCACAATTGTGGATAGTACTATTATTTTAATCTACATACTGTTTGCTCTTTTTGCTATCCTATTTATATGGATCATAATTTTGGAGTTACGTTTGAGAAAGTTTTTCTCAGGTTCTGACACAAAAAGTCTAGAGGCTACAATAAAAAAAGTATACGAACAAAATACTAATCTAATCGAAACACAAAAAGAGATAAATTTACATCTAGAAAAAATGGATATGAAAATCAGACGCTCAGTACGTGATATAAAAACAATTCGTTTTAATCCATTTGCAGAAGAAGGCGGTGGGAAACAAAGTTTTGCAACTGCATTGATAAATGATAATGGTGATGGAGTCATCCTGTCTAGTTTATATTCTCGTGATCGTATGAGTATTTTTGCAAAACCGATAAAAAATAATAAATCCGAATTTGAATTAACACAAGAAGAAAAAGAAGTCTTAGAACAAAATGGATAAAAAAGAAAAAAAAGAAAATATAATAAATCGAGCACCTATAGTTGTCGTTATGGGACATGTTGATCATGGAAAATCAACTCTTTTAGACTATATCCGCAAAACAAATATAGTTGCAACTGAAGCAGGAAATATAACTCAACACACAAGTTGTTATGAAGTTCATCATAATGATGAGAATGGTACTGATTGCAAAATAACATTTCTCGATACACCAGGACACGAAGCATTTTCAAAGATGAGAGAAAGAGGTAGTAAAGCATCTGATATAGCGATCCTCGTTGTTTCTGCAGAAGATAGTGTAAAGACTCAGACACTCGAAGCATACAAAACAATTAAAGAAAACAATATCCCTTACATAGTTGCTATAAACAAAATAGATAAACCAAATGCAAATATCGAAAAGGTAAAGATGGATCTAGTTGAAAAAGAAATATATTTAGAAGGAATGGGTGGTGATGTGCCTTTTGTTTTGATCTCGGCCAAAACTGGTACTGGTATCGATGAATTACTCGATATGATCCTCCTCGTATCATCAATACAAGAATACAAGTCTAACACAAATGAGAATGCAAGTGGTGTCGTTATTGAAGCTAATCGTGAACCAAAGCGTGGTATTTCTGCAACTTGTATAATTAAAAATGGTACATTAAAGTCAGGCATGTTCGTAGTTTGTGGTAACACTTTTACTAATACAAGAATAATGGAGGATTTCCAAGGTAAGACCATAAAAGAAGCGACCTTTTCATCACCTGTAAGATTAGTCGGTTTTAAAGAAATCCCTGCTATCGGTAGTATCTTTACTTCTTGTAAAACAATGAAGGAAGTTGAGAAAATAATAAAAGAAAATCAAGAGGATTTAGATGAAAATAAAATAGTAAAAAATTATAAAAAAATCAACGGCAAGATAATCCCTATCATTATAAAAGCTGATGTGTCTGGAACTATTGAAGCAATTGAAAAAGAAATTGAAAAACTAAATACCGATGAATTAACTTTTAAAGTTATAACTGGAAACGTTGGAGCAATAAATGAATCTGATATAAAAATGGCCTCAATCGACAAAGAAAGCATCATCATTGGATTCAACACTAAAGTAGATAATGAGGCATTAAACTTGAATGAAAATATGAAAGTTCAAATTGAAACTTTTGATATTATCTATAAATTAACAGACTTCTTAAAAGAAGTTTATGCTGATCGTCGTCCTAGAATCGACAGTCTAGAAATAATAGGACAATTAAAAGTCCTAAAGACTTTTGGTGGTAGTAAAGAAAGACAGATAATTGGTTGTAAAGTTATTTCAGGAAAAGTAACCGACGACAGTCTCGTAAATATCATTCGTCGAGATTTCAAACTGGGTGAAGGAAAGGTTGTAGGACTTCAATTAGTTAAGAATAAAACGAAAGAAGTTGTCGAAGGAAGTGATTGCGGAGTTCAGATAGAATCAAAGATAGAAATAGCGGTAGGTGATATTTTAGAAGCAACAATAATAACAACAATATAGTATGGCTAAATATCGAGATGAGAAAATAACAAATCATATAAAAGAACTAGCCGCAACTTACATCGAACGTGAAGCCGGCAATACTTCTATGATTACAGTAACTCGAGTGCTTGCTACTCCAGATGGTAAAAAAGCAACCATCATGATAAGTGTCCTACCAGAAGAAAAAGAAAAAGCTGCCTATGGATTTATAAAAAGAAATCTGGGAGATCTACGTAAATACATAACAGCCAATTTACGCATAAATCCTATTCCCT
The DNA here is from genome assembly GCA_043767085.1 of Minisyncoccota bacterium. GTDB lineage: Bacteria > Patescibacteriota > Minisyncoccia > Phycocordibacterales > UBA9973 > UBA8515. The sequence continues at coordinate 273 of JAYUHL010000033.1, read as the reverse complement.
ATCTAGATGTTCAAATAGATATGGGTGAGAAAAATCGTCAGAAAATTGACGAATTACTATTAAAAAGTTAGTATAGACAAGTAAATAAAGGCCTAGTCGCCAAGTGGTAAGGCAAAGATCTGCAAAATCTTTATACGACGGTTCGATTCCGTCCTAGGCCTCAAGAGAAGAACTTTGTTTTTCTTGAGGCCCTGTAAGTGGCCGATGTAGTGTTAAAAATTGAAATGTGTATAATATTTCATAATTGCCCGGGTGGCGAAATTGGTAGACGTA
>JAYUHL010000032.1:0-4999 GCA_043767085.1 Minisyncoccota bacterium | reverse complement strand
ATTTTCGACATTTTCTTTAGGACGAGCCAAATCCACCTCGGTATGAGCTGTGTTTATATCGCCGGTAAAAATAACCGCATACCCATCTCTCTTTTTTTTATTTATAAAATTTAAAAATGCATCATAAAACTTGAGTTTATATTCAAGCCTATGTGGCCCGGAACCACCATTGGGATAGTAACCGCCGATTACAACAACTTTTTGTTTCAAACTTTTAAAACCTTTGTCGAAATACAAAACTAAAAGCCGACCTTCCTGGTCTAAATCGTATTTGCCCATGCCGTACTCAACCTTGTCGGGTTTGATTTTTGTATAAACTCCAACCCCACTGTACCCACGTCGAGCAAGTGAAGGGGAGAGGTAGAAATGATAATCCTTAAAAGTTAAGTATTCTTTTGGTATTTGTTCCATCTCGACCTTGGTTTCCTGAAGAAATAAAATATCCGGACTATATTTTTTAAAAAGTGGATCAAAGTGACCTTGTTTGATAGTCGCCCGCAAGCCGTTAGTATTCCAAGAAATTATTTTCATGTTAAAAGTATAGCAATTTTATTTAATAAAAGAAAAAATTATACCACATATTTTTAGTATATGAAGACTAGACACTGTTCGTAAATAGGAATATGATTTGTTTAATTAAATTGTTCATTCAATAAAAGTTCTCAAAAAAAACAAATGGTCTTACCCGACCAATTTACCTAATTTATGGTATTAAAAAAGTGTTTTTAAAAAGACAAAGAAAACAATTTAACTTTTTTTAAAAAGTATTTTTAACCCTTTAAATGCCGAACAGAAATGGAAAGCAAACCCCGACCTCCAAATAAGGAAAAAAAATATTAAAAAAATAATTTTATTTTCACAAAAAATGAAAAAAACCCTTTCTAACAAAATGAAAGACATGGAACATAAAGTTCCACAAATCATTTTTTGATTTTATCAAAAAAAATAAAACTATTTAAAAACAGAAGCATGCCACAAGCATGCTTTTTTTTATTTCTTACCGTGGAATTTTTTATGCACATCGCGCAGTTGCTTGTCTGTGACGTGAGTATATATCTGAGTGGTAGAGATGTTGGCGTGTCCGAGCATCATCTGCACAGAACGGATGTCGGCGCCATTTGAAAGCAAGTCAGTAGCAAAGCAGTGACGAATGACGTGTGGAGTAACCTTTTTTGAAATACCAGCTTTGACAGCGCATTGTTTAACAATACGCTCGATCGATCGACGAGCAAGTGGTTTTATATCGATATTTTCTTTTTTACCACTATCGAGCTGAACAAAAAGCGCATCGGACATATCTTTGCGAAGTTTCAAATATTTTTTTACAGTATAGCGGGCTTCATCGGATATAAACACAACTCTTATCTTGCCACCTTTACCACGGATAGAAAACTCGCCTTGAGTAAAATCGATGTCATTTGTAAGTGAGCATAGTTCTGACACACGCAATCCAGTAGAGAATAAAAGTTCTAGTATCGCTTTGTCACGCAGTGATTTTATATCTTCACCTTCTGAAGCTTTTAATAGTCGAGCCAGATCACTGTTTGAAATCAGATCCAGATGACGCTCGGGGACTTTTGCTAAATCTATCTCTTCTGCTGACATGGACTTTATATTTTTCCGAGTTAGATATTTCAAAAAGACACGCAGAGCAATCATATAATAATTCTGAGTTTTTCTTGAAACTGTTTTGCCTGTCGCTCTGTTATTACCCATAGATTGACGGTTCAACCACAGTCGAAAGTCGCGTACGGATGTACTTGTGATGTCTTCTGGATTTTGAACTTTCGAAAATTCTAAATAACGCGAAATATAGTGATCATAATTCTCAACTGTTTTCAAACTTCGTCCTTTTTCTATTTCTATGTGTTCCAAAAACTCTCTTTTTAGTTGTTCGAGCGGTGTTGTCATGACTATTGCATTTTACCTTAAACTGTGATATTATCAAAATATGTTAACTATAAAGAAAAAATCAAACATTATAAAGAAAAATCAACTTCATGACAAAGACACAGGAAGTCCTGAAGTCCAAATTGCTATTCTAAGCAAAAAAATTGACGAATTGGCTGACCATTTAAAAGAACACAAGAAAGACAACAGTTCTCGCCGTGGACTTATCAAGATGGTTTCTGACAGACGTACTCATTTGAAATACTTAGAGAAGACAGACAAATCTCGTCACGCAGAGCAAGTAAAAAAAATAAAGGGCTAGTTTAAAAACCTTCGCAAGAAGGTTTTTAATTTGCTATAATGTAACCATGATCCCGTTAGAGATAATGGGGAAATAAAATTAATATTAAATAATAAGATGAGAATAGATATTTCTTATCTCTAACGGGATGATAATAAAACACAAAGAGCAGAGAGTAGGAGTTTTTATAGATACTTCGAATTTGTACCACAGCGCTAAAAATTTATACAAAAGAAAAGTGAACTTTGGTGCTGTATTAAAAGACGCACTCGCTGGACGCAAACTCGTCCGTGCCATAGCCTATGTTATAACAAGTGAAGGTGGTGAAGAAAAAAACTTTTTCGATGCACTTACTAAACTCGGTATCGAAACTAAAACAAAAGACTTGCAAGTTTTTGCTGGTGGTGCTAAAAAAGGCGACTGGGATGTAGGCATAGCTGTCGACATGATAAAGATGGCGTCTAATTTAGACGCAGTTGTGCTAGTGGCCGGTGACGGTGACTTTGTGCCACTTATAGAATACTTACAAAGTACAACTGGAGCCCAGATAGAAGTAGTGTCATTTGGTAAAAGCGCCTCTATGAAGCTAAAAGACGCTGCCGACGACTTCCTAGACTTGTCTATAAACTCAAGGAAATATTTGATGTATTAAAACTCCTTTAAAAACACCTTATTTAATTAAGGTGTTTTTATTTGCTTTTTGGTGTGAAAAGCATATAATCCAAATAAATAAATTTGAAACTTAAAACTAAATAATATGAGAAAAATATTATGGCAAGTAGTATCCAGACATGCTCTGGTCACATGCACAAAACAAAAAAACGGTTGCTTTGTTACAAAACAAATTGCTCCAAAATCTGTAAATAAAGAAAATGCAAACTGGGTGAATAAAGTTAGTAAAAAATTCAGAGATGGATTAAAAGCATTAAATGTCCCACTTGCTGAACCTTATACATTCTACAAAAAAGGTGGAGACGCTCTACAAAAATCACCCTACATTGGGATTGATTTAGAACAAATCGTTAAAAAAAGTAGCACACCTCAGATAGGTCTTATCGACATTTTATTAGAATCTATAAAAGATTTACTTTTATTAAAAAATAATCTAATTGGTATTGATGCAAGATTATCGAACTTCTGCTTAGACTCAGGTGGAAAAGTTTATTATGTAGACACCTTTCCTCCTCTAATATTTTATAGAAAGAAGTACATAGTGCACTTTCCGAACCCAACGGATTCAAAGACAATAGAACAAGAGGTGCAGCGTAAGTTTAATTATTTAGGTATACTACGCCGATTACGTTTCAGCATCTTAGAACAAGATGCAGGATTAACAGAAGAAAACTTCTTAGATTCTATTTATAGAGTTCTTGGACAAAAAATTGGTGACGAATCGAAAAAATTCTTTGATAGCCTTCTTGATAAAAGAAAAATAGAGGAAGCAATTGATTTGATCAATTTGGACGATCCAGATAGTATTAGAGAAGTAGCACTACGAATTATGCCCAAAAAAGGAACTGGTCAAACAATATTTTTTCAAGAAATATTTGATTTAAGTTCTAATTTTTGTCCATTAAAGATAAGTTCTGATGAAAAACTAGAAAAAATAAAGGAACTTTTTTTATTACACTTTAAAGAAGAAGTACCGAATTAAAAACAGAGGTAGGAAATCATATGATTCCTACCTTTTTATTTTAAGTAGTATTGGATAGTGATCTGAAGCACTGTCGGTTAAATCATTTTTTATTATTTCAAAATTTGAAATATCATCTATTAGATTGGAAGACAAAAAAGCATAGTCAATTCTTATCTTTTCCATGTGACTAAGATCTTGATTAAAAGGAGTTGGCACCGAAAATTCATAAGGTTTATTTAAAATCTTTAGAGAATCAACAAAATTATTATTTTCTAAGTATTTAATAACATCAAAATTTATAACATTAGTACCAAACTTTTTAATTTTTCTTAACTTAAAACGATTCAAAAGTGATTTATAATCATCAACATCTGAATAAGACAAAGAATTGAAATCTCCAATTATAATAGATTTAGACTTTTTATTAAGATGACAAAAAATCTCTTTTAACTCTAACAATCTTTCTTCTTCAGAAATAGGCGACAGGTGTACAAAAAAAATATCCAACTCTTTGATTTTTAAACAAACAACAACATGTTTAATATCTTTTTTTATATTCGAAAACACAACATCTTTTTTAGATATAACAGCAATATTATATTTTGAATTCGCTCTAAAAACCTTGAAAAATGGATAACCCAGTAATAAGAATTTTTTTCTTAATGAAACATCTTCCTCATTCCAATTCACAGCTTCTAAAATACCACAAATATCTGGATTAGATTCTTTAATAACTTCTAATACTTTATCTATTCTATCGCTAGCCCCATTAAAAATATTAAAACTCATAATTGATAATTCATCTGTTTTCATATCTAAAATAAATCCTTAACCCCATCAAATAACTCATCGACTTTTTGTTGACTGGTGGCTTCGCCGTACAGGCGGACGATCGGTTCGGTATTCGACGGGCGTAAATGGACCCAAGATTTATCAGCAAAGTCGAGTCGCAAACCGTCGAGCTCGTTTATTTGAGCATATCTAAAATGACTTTTAATTTTTTCATAAAGCAACACTAAGTCCATACCGAGCTCCATTTTATCTTTGCGCATAATATAGTGGGGGAGAGTTTCTATTATTTCAGAAATTTTTTGATTTCTGGTTGCCATTAAGTCTAGGATAAGGAGCATGCTCACAAAGCTATCACGAGCGAAATTCATCTTCGGGTAAAT
>JAYUHL010000031.1:0-2107 GCA_043767085.1 Minisyncoccota bacterium | reverse complement strand
TACCTTTTATACAATCCTTATCTTGTCCACTAGGATCTACACACTTTATTCCTCCTATCGGTGCTAATAATTTGTAAGCGATAGATTTAGGTGGTTCGACTTTTATTACTTCTAATAGTATATGTTTAGAAGCACTTACTTTCACAAAAGAAAACAAAAACAAAAGACTTAGTATCACTAATGTGTATTTTTTTGGAAATTGGTTTTTCATATTATAGATTAAATTTTAATCTACCAGCAACTCTTTGAAACAATGAATTGAGGTTTTCAAAAGAAACATCAATTGTGGCATACCCCCCACGAGATGCAGGTCTAACTGTTATTTCAGTTTTTTCAGATGGTGTTTCAACTTCATCACCATTGACCTTCCACTTATAGTTAAAAGAAGATTCTTCGCCAACTATTGGTAAAAAGTAAGGTACTGCAACTATTGTTGTTTCTGTTTCATTTATATAAACATCATTAAATAAAACCTGGTTATACAAAACCCCCTGCCCTGCTGTTTTTTTATAAAATAAAACAAAAGGTTTTTTTATTGGAATAGTTATTTCACCAATACCATTAAATTCTCCACCAACAGAACTTGCTTGAACTGAAATTTCTTCTGAGTCATCTAGGTTGCTGTTTTTAAATGTATAAGAATTTTTGTTATAACCAGAGACACTTTCTTGACTAAAGTCACTTTTTTTCCATTTATATGTCAAACTTCCTCTTCCCTGTTTTATAACAGAAGTGTTGGGTACAGCAGTTATTCTTATTACACTTTCTTGTGTCGGGAAAGACGCTCCACGATAAAATGGTGGGACATATCCATCTACTGATTCAACCAACATATCTATTTCTGTTGGTTTTATCGCGATACGTTTTTCTATGGCCTCTGTTTGTCCTTGGGGAGTTATAGTTAAATCAAAAATAGTAATTTTGTTTGGACCCAATGCTCTAAAAACATAGGAGGTTTTTCCTATTCCTGATTGTATAACCGTTGATCCACTGCGCCATTCTATCTGAGCCTCGTTTAGATTTGTAGCGTAACTACTTATTTTTATTTGAGTATTTTTATACGGAATTGGATTTGATGGGATTAACTGAGTGGATATGTCTTCTTCAGTTAATGGTATTTCTATTGCAAAAACAGTTAATGTTGTGAACAAAAGACTTATAATAAAGATTTTTAATATCTTAAACATTCTTTTATTATAACACAAAATATTTTTTATTTAACAAATTTTTACTTTTTTATTTAAAAGCAGAAGAGCAATTTTCTTTGTCCCCTATCCAAGGTTGTTTCCCATATTTAAGAAAAAGAGATTTAGCAATGGCTAGATTTGTATCAGGGTTCAGTAGTCTATTTTTACACGTATTATACATAGAATCTTTGCCGGGGAGTACTTTACAATTATAGCCATTATCATACCTAGGTTCTATGACATCGTCTGCAGATACAGACTTATCAAACAATCCAACACAATCAGCACCCGCGAGTTTACCATTTGCTGCTAGATTAACTTGAAACAATCCAAAAGAAAAAGGTTTTTCGCTCGGTTTACAAACATCAGTGCCACTTTGTGCATTTGTCCCACTACTTTCCATATTGCATATTTTAGACATAGCAACTGCGTTTTCTGAACCAAAAATAGGGGTTAGTTTTTCCACACTACAAGGAGAGTTTTTATCTGTTATGGGAGCACATCTGACACTTTCTCCATTTGATTGTTTAGGATGATCAAATCCTCTATTATACAAAGGTTTTATTTTTATATCAAAACTCTGCACATTCAACCCCCCACCCCCCAACAACGACGAATCTATCGTATTTAAAAGAGCATACGAACCCAAAGCAATGATCAATCCTAACACAGCTTTCATAATACCATCCTTGGCTTCTGTATGACCAAAAATAGACTCATCACCCATATACTGTATACCCCTGATTATTATCATTATGATAGCTAATACACCAGCTAAAGCGATAGTTAACCTAACTATTGTATTGAAATAATCTTGCAAAGTACCTTTTATACAATCCTTATCTTGTCCACTAGGATCTACACACTTTATTCCTCCTATCGGTGCTAATAATTTGTAAGCGATAGATTTAGGTGGTTCG
>JAYUHL010000030.1:0-2124 GCA_043767085.1 Minisyncoccota bacterium | reverse complement strand
TTTATGCCTTTTAACAAGGACTGAGGATTGCAAAACATACTCTATTTTGTGGATACGATCTTCTGTTTTTCCTTGATCTTCACGAGCTTGATGATACTCAGCATTTTCAGACAAATCTCCCAATGCTTTAGCTGATTCGAGAGCATCTAGAATCTCTTTTCTTTTGGTATTTTTTAAGTAAACGAGTTCTTCTTGTAATGATTGCTTCTTTTCTTCTGTAATATAATTTATTTCTTCCATAATAAGTCTATTTTAGACTATTTTCTTTTATAAGTCAAAGAAGAAGTCCTACTCGAAATACTCTGGAGTATAAATGGTCATATAGTCGAGAACTTCTCTCATAACTCGAGTCGCATTACCAGAAGCAGACTTTGGACCACGCTCCATTAATACTACAAAAGCATAGCGTGGTTTTTCATAAGGGAAAAATCCGATAATCCAAGAATTAGTATTTGTATTTCCGTAGCCGACTTGAGCTGTACCAGACTTCGCAGCCACTTTTATTTTTTCTAGATCTAGAGCTTTTCCTGTTCCCTCAGTTACTGTCAGACGCATGCCTTGATGTATGATTTTCAATTTATCTAAATCGAGATTTATATTTTGTTTTTTATTTGCTAAATCGATAGAATCTTTATTTAAATGTGGAGTAAGGAGTTCTCCACCATTTGCAAGTGAACCGACAGCTCGTAGCATGTCGATAGGTGTTACTTGAAAACCATACTGTCCTATAGAAGTATTGTATGTATCACCCAGATACCAAGCCTCACCTTTAAATGCTTTAGCTTTCCATTCTGGATTTGGAATTATACTTTGCTTTTCTGAATTAATATCAATATTTGTTTTATCTTCAACACCAAAAAGTTTCATATATTTTTCTATTTTGCTTATACCTAAACCAGGTTGATCTTGGAAACCACCACCGATTTGATAAAAATACACGTCAGAAGACACAGCAATGGCGCGACGCATATCGACATAACCAAAAACTCCGTGATCTTTAAAGATTGTTTTAACTCCCTTTTTATAAGGATTCGGAACTGATATAGAACCATTTGATAAAATATTTTTATTTGGATCGATGACATTTTCAACTAGAGCTGCGTAGCCGATAAAAGGCTTTACGATAGAACCTGGTGCGTATAAACCAGCAACTGATCTGTTCAAAAATAATTTTCTTTTATCGGTAAAATAACCTTTTATAGTTTCTTTGTCTTTACCACTCGACAAAACATTTGAATTGTATTCAGGGAAACTAGTCATTGCTAATAATTCACCATTTTTTAAATCCATAATCATTCCTGCTCCTCCAGAAAAAGATGAATTACGAGCCATTTCAGAAATTCTTTCATACATCTTTGACTGAATACGAGAATCAATTGTTAGATTGATATTGCGACCAGGAATCTTTTCTGTGACTACATTTTCATATTGAACAACACCTCTTACGTCTTCTTGAGTGACTTTGACACCATTTATACCAGTTAATTCTTTGTCATAGACTTTTTCTATTCCATCGCGACCTATAAAATTCTCTTGCCAAAAACGTCCTGAGGCATCAGTTGCAGGAGCACTAGTATAACCAAGTAATAGTCCGAAGCCCTGTTCTTTGTAATATGCTCTTCTTAAGAAAGTAAATTGATCAATAGTGTTTTTACTTTCACTTTCATTCCAAGCCAGTGGTACACCGTTTCTGTCATAGATCAAACCGCGATCAGCAAAAATAGGTTCTTTCTTTAAACTATTATTTTCACTTTTTTTTAAATATTCATCACCTTTTAATATCTGTAGAGTAAATGCTTTCCAAGAAAAAAATAAAAAGACCAGAGAAAAGAAAGTCCCGAGAAAAAACAAAGATCTCTTAGAGATAGACTTCTCTAGTCTGCCTTCGAACTGTTGCGTGTTGAAATTCGGTAGATTCTTAGAATCTAGAAAAATTTCATCTGGGTCTATATCATTATTTATATATTTTTTACTTTTTTTAAATTTCATATTTATTTAGACGCAAATAATCTTTTGAAAGATCTAGTAATTTAAAGATTATAAAAACAGCAATAGTGTATAGTATCTCGAATCTAAAACCCGCATAGAAATTCATTATGTATAAAGCATAGATAAATATTGATA
>JAYUHL010000029.1:0-2134 GCA_043767085.1 Minisyncoccota bacterium | reverse complement strand
ACCAGCGAGCACTGGGATAGCCAACATCCCAGTACCAATAATTCCAAAAGCAAATAAATATTTGGCCCAAGGTCCAGCAAAAGGCTCCAAGGCGAGTGCTGCGTCACTCGCTGTTCCTATATTTGTTATACCATTAGAAAAAAGAGTGTTGGCACAAACAGCAATGATAAAAAACATAACGAGGTTAGAAAGAAAAATACCAGTCCAAGTGTCCACACGCATTTCTTTTATTTCCAAATGATTTGTACCACGACGTAAATGAGCAGTTGTTTTTCCACCGGCAATTTCTTCCTCGACTTCTTGGCTTGTTTGCCAAAAGAAAAGATAAGGTGATATCGTCGTACCCAATATCCCAGTGATCATTAAAATAGTTGCTTTATCAAAAGATATGCTCGGTAGGAAAGCATGCTTAAATAATGTGCTCCAGTTCATGTCGATTAAAAAACCAGTTATTATGTATGCAAACAATGATACGACCATCCACTTCATTATTTTTGCAAATTTTTTGTATGGTACATATATTTGTACAATTAAACCCACGATAGCCATAAAAATAATAGAAAATACAAATGGAGCATTTGGTATAACTAGTTGTATAGCTTTTGCGATAGCTCCTAAATCAGCCCCAATATTTAGAGTATTAGCAAAAAATAAAAGTCCTGTACAAATATAGAGGATTTTTTTAGAGTAAGTCTTTTTAATATTACTTGCCAGTCCTTTGCCCGTAACGAGTGCGATACGAGAACACATTTCTTGAACGATAGCCATAAGAGGGAAAGTCCATGCTGCAAGCCAAAGTAAACCTGTGCCGTATTGAGCACCAGCTTGTGAATAAGTAGCGATACCAGACGGATCATCATCGGCCGCACCAGAAATTATCCCTGGTCCCAGTTTTTCTAAATAGTTTGTTTCTTTTTTCTTTCTGAATGATATTTTGTCTTCTACTTTTTCCATGTGACTATTATACAATTTTATTGTAATTTGATACAATGTTTTTATATATGTCTTTCAGTAATCCAAATAAAATACAAATAATCAAACATGCACCACCCCCACCAGACTTGCCGACACTCGGCAAGGTTGACCCAAGTGAAGTTTCTTTTATTGGACGTACAAACTATGTAGCAAGTTTAGAAGAAAAGAAATATGTTTTCGGTATCAAGCGTATCGACCGACGACGCCACTTATATATCATAGGCAAGTCTGGAGTTGGTAAATCTAAAATCCAAGAACTCATGGTTCGTCAAGACATTGCTTCTGGCTATGGTGTTTGTGTTATCGATCCACACGGAGAATTTATCGAAGATATATTGAACTTTATTCCCGAAGAGAGAATTGAAGATGTGTGTATTATTGACCCAGGTGATATAGACTTCCCGGCGTCTTTTAATCCACTTGCAAATACTGACATCACTTTCAAGCACCAGTTAACTCAGGGCTTGATTGAAGTTTTAAGAAAACAATTCGGGGCAAATTGGACTCCACGTCTGGAGCACGTTTTTCGTTTTACTGTTTTAGCATTGCTTGACTATCCACATGCAACAATGCGTGGGATGATAAGTATACTAACCGACCGTAACTATCGTCAAAAAGTTGTCGAGTATATAGAGGACGACATGGTCAAAAGATTCTGGGCTATAGAATTCGCGGACTGGTCAGAAAAGTTCGATACCGATGCGATTATCCCGCTTGTTAATAAACTCGGACAGTTTCTTTCTGACCCGATGCTTCGCAACATCTTTGGACAAAAAGAAAATAAAATAGATATTGAGAAATTGATGAATGAACAAAAGATTCTGATGATTAATCTGTCTAAAGGAAAAATAGGGGAGGAGAATTCGTCTTTCTTTGGAGCCATGTTTTTAACAAAAATAAAACAAGCCGGCATGGCACGTGCCAAACTCGACCCGAAACAGCGCAACGACTATTATCTATATGTAGACGAGTTCCAAAACATTGTGACTGACACCTTTGAAAACATCTTGTCCGAGGCTCGTAAATACGGACTGAATTTAACGGTAGCGCACCAATACATCGGTCAACTTTTACCAAAAGTCCAGCAAGCAGTTCTCGGAAACGTGGGTTCTATTATTTCTTTTCGTGTTGGTGGTGATGACGCTGTTAAACTAAAGCC
>JAYUHL010000028.1:0-2137 GCA_043767085.1 Minisyncoccota bacterium | reverse complement strand
GTCTCGCTAGTGGGGATATCGTCGCACACAAAAACAATGAAGATATACCATATGCTGTTGTGGGAGGATTTGCTGAAATTAAAAAAGACGAGAAAGGTAACACTATCGTTGCTATCTTGGCAGATTTCGCAGAGCACGTTTCAAGCTTGACTGATGATGAAATAAATAAATCTTTAGAGAAAGCAGAAGAACTTAAAAAACAAAGAGACAATAATGAAGTTGTTGATTTCGAACACTTTGCAACAGAACTAGAGAGACAGCTCACTCGGGTAAAAATCGCTGATAAATGGAGAACAAAGAAATATCGTAAATAAAAAATCCCTCATTATTTTGTATAATAGGGGACTTTTTGGATAAAATATTTTCTCTACGATACTTCGGGCTCGCTAAACACTGAAGTAAAAAATAGTATCAATGCGATTGCTGCGAAGTAAAACATTCCAAATATAAAAATCCTATAATTTACTCCATTACTGTTTGCAAAAACAGCAGCCATAAAGAATAGAATGAAAGATCCAATAGAAACAATTGAGCTAAGTTCATAGTTATACTTATTAAATATCACCATAGCCCAAATAAGGACTAAGAATCCAAAAAACATCAAAAAACCCGAGACTAGAGTTAGTAAATTTTCCATATTTATTTTTGTTTAATTTAGTTTAAAATATCATTTATATATATATTTGTCAAATTAAGCTTGTATATCTATATACAAAAAAACAAATTTTTGATATATTCATAAAATGAAAGAAAAATACAAAATTATCCTTTTCTACAAATATGTCCACATAGAAGACACACAAAAACTTTGGGAAGAACAAAAGGCTCTTTGCCGACGTCTTGGTTTCAAAGGCCGTGGGATTATCGCAAAGGAAGGCATAAACTGTACTTATGAAGGCACTGAAGATGGTTGTAATGAATATATGAGTATTATGAAAAGTGACCCACGCTTTGCCGATATCCATTGGAAAATAAGTGATGGTACAAATGACGGCACCGCTTTCCCTCGTTTATCCATAAAAATTCGTAAAGAAATTGTATCGTTGCATTTAGGTGATGAGCAAGACATCGATCCAAATAAAATCACTGGCAAACATCTTAAACCCGAGGATCTACATAAATGGTACAAAGAAGGAAAAAAGTTCCACATTGTAGATATGAGAAATGATTACGAATTACAAGTTGGTAAATTCGAAGGTACGATCTTCCCAGATTTAAATAATTTTCGTGACTTAAAAAAGAATATCAAGAAGATAGAAAGTATCAAAGATGAGGTTGTCTTAACCGTATGTACGGGTGGTGTTCGTTGTGAAAAAGCCTCGGGTTTGCTTGCTCGTGAAGGTTTTTCCGATGTATATCAGCTCGATGGCGGAATAGTAAGCTACATGGAAAAGTACCCGGGGCAGGATTTCAAAGGTTCTCTCTATGTTTTCGATAAACGAATTACTATGAATTTCAATGGTGATAAACATGAAATAATAGGCCGATGCAAGAAATGTGGTGTGAAGAGTGAACACTATGTAAACTGTTCAAACCTAAATTGTCATGAGCACTTTATTTGTTGTGAAAATTGTTTAGAAGAAGGAAGTACTGAAATAAGTCAGGGAAGAGGTTTGGCTTATTGTAATTTGCTTTGCAATCTAAAGTGGAAGTTTTATAAAACAAAAAAGTATTTAAAAATATTTGATTAATTGATTATTGTGTTATAATTTAAATATGTACAAAAAAGGTTTCGGACACATTATAGCTATTATTCTGGGTTTTATTATTATTGCAATGTTAATTGGAGTTTTTACTACACCTAATCATGTAAATGCTCCTCAAATACAAAATTCTATTTTATGATGGCTAATTTTTTTGCAAATAACGATATACACTATCTTAGTATTATACTCTCAATCATTGGTTATTTACTATTCATACCACTTTCAGTAATTGCTGTTCATCTATGGCATCATTATAGACAAGAACAATTTATTGTTGGTATAAAGTGGATTTTACTTGAGGTGCAGATTCCTCGTGATGTCATCAAAAGCCCAGCAGCTATGGAACTTATATTTTCTAATGCTTTTTATCAAAAAAGTTTCAAGGGATTCTGGGAAGAGTACATCATCGGTGCACCATGGCTCTGGTTCTC
>JAYUHL010000027.1:0-2142 GCA_043767085.1 Minisyncoccota bacterium | reverse complement strand
AGCAACTTACGAAAGAGCGACGGAGCCGAGTAGAGCACAAAAATAGAGCAGAATTTTATACTTGTCCTTCGGAAGAATTTTAATCTTTTGCTAATGTAGCAATTCAAACAAAAGAACACCTGTGGCAACAGAAACATTGAGTGACTCTTTTTTGCCATGCATTGGTATCTCGGCTATGATATCACACAAACTTAGTATTTTTTTATCTAAACCTATAGTCTCCTGCCCTAGTATTATCGCAACTTTGTCTGGTAACTTTTTATTTTTAAAAGTATTTTTTACCTTTCTGTAGTCTACAGACTTTTCATCTTGCTCGAGTGCGATAATAGTAAAACCATCCCGCCTCAATTTAGAAATTAGAGCGAGTAAACTTTTTTTATATTCCCATGATACATATTGCTCTGCTCCAAGTGCACTTTTAGCAACGTCCTTTTGGACTCTTCCAAATTTATCTTCTGGGGTTGGTGTTGTACCAATTAAATACATCTTATCTATCCCTACTGCATCGGCAGTCCGAAATATAGCCCCGACATTTAGCGCCGAGCGTATATCGGGTAGAAGTAAAATGGATTGTGTTTCTTTTTTGAGCATATTAAAGTTTGAGCCATTCCCCTTCGCTTACAACTTCGACATTATTATCGATAATTTTTAAAGCGGACTGATCATCTATCGCGTAAATAATATCGCTAACTTTTTCTTTTGTTTCTTTCAAGAAATCAATATTTGCTTTTGGAAAACTTGGATTATTAAGGTGCGGACGAATATGAAAATCGAAATAATGCAAACTCTCCTCAACAGAGCTTGTATCTAAATCTAACTCCTCATAATAAACATTTTTTACAGTAGAAAGCGACATGTCTTTACCACAAATAATGCTACCAGCACTTATACTTGCGTAGACACGAGTTTTTAAAAGTTCAGGCAACAAATCAGCAAGCCCAGATTTTTTCATCCAATACATTAAATAATGAGTGTTCCCTCCTGAGACAAATATAACATCAGAATCTTTTAATCGTGGTTCCCAATTACTTTTTGGTAAGGCAGAAATATCTAAAATATCTATTGTTTTAAAATTTTGCTTTTGTAACTCTGCTAAATTTTTAATAAGCCAAGCTTTGTTTGAAGCGTCTACTAATGCTGCGGTTATAATAAAAACTAATTTAGTCTCTTTTGGTTCTTTGCCCACTAAATCAAATAAAGCCTTTAATATCGATTCATTTGTAAGACCCCCAGATGTGAGTAAAAATTTCATAAGTTTATTCTAATGACTGATAAATATCTTTCCTGTGACCAACAGCAAATAAAATAATATTTTCACCTTCTACTCGAAAAATACCTCTATAAGAGAGATTTATTCTAAAAGAAAAAACCTTATCGTCTGGAAAAACTTTTAATTTTTTACAATGAAGCTTTGAGTCAAAAATATCATTACTTAATACTTTTTCCAAATTAGAAAGAACTAGTATATCTTTTTTAGACAAAGACTTTATACTTTTAATATAATTTTTTGTCTTTAGAATATTCATCTAAAATTCTTTTAAAGACTCTTGATAAGCAGATATTATTTCTTTTTTATTACTATAAAGATCAAGTGTTTCGGTTGGTGTCTTAGAAATAGTTATTCCTTGATTAACAACAAATTGTCTAAGAGATGCATTTACTATATCTGTTAATGAAAAACCTAGGTCGTGAGCAAGGTTTTGAGCTTTTAATTTTAAGTCTTTTTTAGTTTTAATTAACATTGTTGTTTCCATATCTAAAAGTATATACAAATAGATAATGATTGTCAATACAAATAAAGTAAATTTTTATTGATTTTATAGCGTAAATATGTTACTTTATGTGGTATGCGCTCATGGTTTAGTTGTAGCGGATCAACCGAATACATTATACAAAAGTAGGTTAAGAATAAATAAGTGCATTGTTAGCTTAGTTGTAGCGGATCAACCGAATACATTATACAAAAGTAGGTTAAGAATAAAATAAAAAGCGCTCGTAGCTCAGTCGGTAGAGCAGCTCCCTTTTAAGGAGATGGTCGTAGGTTCGATTCCTACCGAGCGCACCTTAAACGAACTAAATGATTTTGAAGAAGATAAGGTGTGTTTATTAAACCATATCAGAACCTATTTTCAAAACAAATGA
>JAYUHL010000026.1:0-12164 GCA_043767085.1 Minisyncoccota bacterium | reverse complement strand
GGGTCGGATCCCTCGCCGCGCTCTTCACGTTGGCCGCCGGGGCGCCGGTGGCCGACACCATCTAGAGGGTAGTCATCATCTATTTTTACGACTTCTGCTTTAAAGTCCGCACATATTTCTGTACCAGATGGTACGTTTATATCTATTCCAAGATGATTGAATTTTTTGTCTTTTTCTAAATAACCTCCTTTCCAAATAAATGATCTGTCTTCCATCCACCCACCGTAAGAAAAATCTAAATTATATTTTTCATGTGTATCATCTATAAATTGTTGACATTTTTTGGGGTCAATAAGAACACTTTCATTACCTGTGTCTTTTAAATCTTTTTCTTTATACCAAGTCTGTGCCTCTAGGTTTAAATTTAAATAGCCAAAAGTTTTATTTTTAAGATTAGGGAAAATCATAACTTGATATTATCACTAAGCATAATTTTTACAAAATATTTACTTTTAATTTCTTTATGGTATAATATAAAAAACTAGAAAATCTAGGTTCTACTGTCTATAGTAGAAAATTGTTTATTTAAAAATTTATTTATGAAAACTAAAGGTGCTTTGTTTTTTTATGATGAAAAATCTCTTACTAAAGCGCAATATCCTAAAAAACCTCTTGGAGTTCTGTTTATGACATCTTTAAGAAATATCCTCTATGAAGAATTTAATGGACAATTTATAGAAATCAATGGAGAAAGATTTTACATGCAAGGTGTAATAGAAAAGACTTTAGAAGAAACTCAATATAGAAAGTCATTACATGGTCTAATTGAGGTTAAGGGTGTTGTTGTAGATGATACTGTTTCTGATCTAAAAAATGAATTTGATTTATTACCTAATGATCAAACTAATTGGATTTTTCCCACTAAATTTTTGGAAAAAGATAGGATTTGGAACATTCCATCTTTATTTAGAAAATTACCAAAAGAAGATTTTAAAGGAAGAGAACAATCAAAACACGTTTTCGAGAATTTGGTTTTTAAAAAAGCTAAAGACATCGGAGCTGAAATAATCATCCTAGATGGCTATATGGCTCGTCTCGATTATTTGCAATCATCGTTGGGTATGTATGGTAGAGTTTTAAACATTCATCCTGCCCCAACTATAATTGATAGGCCTTTCTGCTTCAGAGGTAAAGACGAAGTTATGGATGCTATCCGTTTTGCTAAAAATAATGGTGGGACTGCGTTAACTGGGTCGACTCTGCACTTTGTAGACTCGGATCTAGATAGTGGTCATCCTGTCGCATACATTTGCAGTACTCCTGTTTCCGAAGATGATACAGAATTAGAACTAATGTATAGAAATTATCAGGAAGCAAAATTACCTATCTTTATCGCTGGCTTAAAGCACTATGTTTTAAAAATTTTTCCTTATCTTGAATGAAAACAGAAAGTAGGTCTAAAAAATGAAGCAGTTTATATGAAAATATTAACTGCTTTTTTTGTCTTGCAAAAGCATGATTTTATATGTATTCTATATAGATATGGAAGAAAACAAACAAAAATCAATTGTTGCACAAAGAGAAGAAAAGGTTCTAGAGTTCTGGAAAGAACAAGAAATTTTTGAAAAGACTATGGACCCTAAAACCGCTCCAGGTGGTTCAAGCAAGGGTGAATTTGTTTTCTATGAAGGTCCACCAACAGCCAATGGCAAGCCTGGTATCCACCATCTAGAAGCACGTGCTTTTAAAGATGCTATTCCTCGTTATAAAACTATGAGTGGTTTTCATGTGGCTCGTAAGGCTGGTTGGGATACACATGGACTACCTGTAGAACTGCAAGTAGAAAAAAAGCTCGGTCTTAACTCTAAAAAAGCGATCGAAGAATATGGCATAGCCCAGTTTAACAAAGAGTGTAAAGAAAGTGTCAGCGAATACCTCGATATCTGGAGTCGTTTTACAAATCGTATCGGTTACTGGGTAGATCAAAAGAATCCGTATTTTACATATCAGAATGAATACATCGAATCGGTGTGGAATATCTTCTCGAAAGTTCATAAAGATGGATTGTTGTATAAAGACTATCGAATAGTTCCATGGTGTGCTCGTTGTGGTACGACTCTTTCAAGTCATGAATTGGCGCAAGGTTATGAAGATGTAAAAGATTTGTCGGTGACTGCCAAGTTTAAATTAACCGATGAAAGTCTGGAAAAATTTTCTCGGTCCTCGGGTCGCTTGCACGATATACAAAATAAAGTGCAAGCTCAACCAGACGCTCAAAAATCTTCCCAAACTTTCATCTTAGCTTGGACAACAACTCCATGGACGCTCTTTGGTAATGTGGCTTTGGCAGTCGGAAGTGATATTGATTATGTGAAAATTTATTTAGAAGGAGAGTTTTTAATTTTAGCAAAAGAAATTTTTGATAAAGCCGTTTCAAATAATAATCATACTTACTATGAAAAAATTGGAAGTAATTTTGATTTTGGTGGTTTAGAAAAAAAAATGCCTCATGTAATTGAAATAATAAAAGGCTCAGATTTAGTTGGTCTTGAATACGAACCACTTTACAGTCAAGCAGCGGAATATATAAAATCACAAACAACAGAGGACAAATTTAAAAATGCATACAAGGTTTATGCGGCAGACTTTGTGACGACAACTGATGGTACAGGGGTAGTTCATACAGCTGTTATGTATGGTGCCGACGACTTTGAATTAGGAACAAAAATCAATTTACCAAAAGTACATTTAGTAGGACTCGATGGTCATTATGTCGATGGAATAGAAAACTTTTCCGGGCGTTTTGTAAAAGACGAAGAAGTAGCTATAGATATAATCAAAGACTTGGCCCACAGAGGATTACTTTTTAAAAAAGAAAAATACGAGCACTCGTACCCGCACTGTTGGCGTTGTAAAACTCCGCTCATTTATTATGCGCGTGATTCATGGTATATCCGCATGTCAGATGAAAAAGTAAAGGCAAGTTTGATTGCTGAAAATAAAAAAATAAATTGGGAACCAAACTATATCCGTGATGGTAGATTCGGCGAATGGCTAAAAGATGTAAAAGATTGGGCTATTTCACGCGAGCGTTATTGGGGGACACCACTACCAATATGGATAAATGAAGAAAAAGAGATACTAGCTATCGGTTCGATAGATGAATTAAAGAAACACACTAAAGTATCGGGTAATAAATATTTCTTAATGCGCCACGGAGAAACACATCACAATATACTAGGCGTAGTAAGTTGTGCTAAAAATAGTGGTGACCATCTAACTCCAAATGGTATTTTGGGTGTAGAAAAACAGGCTTTGAATTTGAGAGAAAAAAATATAGATATGATCATCTCTTCACCATTTGTCCGAACAACAGAAACAGCCGAGCTCGTAGCAGACAAGATAGACTTTAAAAAAGATGATATCGTCTACGACGACCGTTTGCATGAACTTTCTTTGCCGATGTACGAAGGTCATACTTGGCGTGATTTCCACGAGAAGTACCCAAAGAATGAACATTACTTTTATAATCCTTGTGAAGAGGGTAATGAGTCATATCAAGATGTAAAGAATCGTTGTATGGATTTCCTTTATGAATGCGAGACTAAATATCAAAATAAAAATATCTTGATCATCACTCACGGGGCACCAGCGTGGCTCATGGTTTCTGGGGTGCGTGGTGTAAATGCACAAGCATCACTTGATTTAATAACAGAGAAAAAAGATTTTCATTATTTAGAAAACGCTGACATGGTAGAGCTCGACTTTACACCTATCCCTCACAATGAGAATTATGAGCTAGATTTACATAGACCATATATCGACCAAATTGTTTTAGAAAAAGATGGACAAACACTTACACGGGTAAACGAAGTTATGGATTGTTGGTTTGATTCTGGTTCTATGCCATTTGCTCAGGATCACTATCCATTTAATTCTAAAGGAGAGGCTACTTCGTACGAGGCAGGAAATAAAGAAGTGCAAGAGATTTTGTACCCTGCAGACTATATCTGTGAAGCCATCGACCAAACTCGTGGTTGGTTCTATACACTCCACGCAGTTGGGGCTCTTATGGGCCGAGGGCTCGCTTATAAAAATGTAATTTGTTTAGGGCACCTATTAGATGCCAGTGGTAAAAAGATGTCAAAATCTCTAGGTAACATTGTCGACCCGTGGATAATGATCGATAAATACGGTGTGGATACTCTGCGTTTGTGGATGTACAGCGTTAACCAACCAGGCGAATCAAAGAACTTTGACGAGAAGACCGTTGCCGAGTTGCATAATAAAGTTTTTAATTTACTTTACAATGTTTTGGCTTTTTATGAATTGTATCGAGATATTGATTTGGAAAAAGAAAATATAAAACAAAGTCCAAATATTTTAGACCAATGGATTTTAGTGCGACTCGGACAACTAACAAATAGTATGACTGAGAATTTAGATAATTATAAATTGCTCGAACCAGTACGTGAGTTGCGTTCATTTATAGACGACCTCTCTACTTGGTATGTCAGACGCTCACGTGAGAGTTTAAAAGATGGTAATACAAATTCTAAACAAACTTTATATACAGTTTTGAAAACTTTAGCAAAGCTCATGGCTCCATTTGCACCATTTACAGCCGAGGACATCTGGCAGAAATTAAAAACTGATACTGATGCAGAAAGTGTGCATTTAGAATCTTGGCCAGAAATTAGAAATGTAGATGAAGAAATTATAAAAAATATGGAAAGTGCGCGTGCAATCGTGACGCTCGGTTTCGAAGCGCGGCAGAAGGCAAATATAAAAGTTCGCCAACCATTATCTAAATTAGTTTTGAGAAATCAATCTTTTACAGAAACTAACAATAGGAACGATTATCTAGCTATTATTATGGATGAATTAAATGTAAAATTTTTAGATTTTATAAACACTGAAGATGGAATACCTAGTGTTACTTTAGATACTCACATAACAGAAGACTTGCGCAAAGAGGGGAATTACCGCGAGCTCATACGCTTCCTCCAAGATATGCGCAAAAAACAAGGACTCCAAGCAAGTGATGAAATAGTACTTTCTGTAGAGATGGGTACAATTGAGCAAGAATTAATTAATTTATTCAAAACAGACCTATTAAAAACTGTAGGTGTCAAAGAGTTGGTGGTGGAAGAAAATGCCGGAATAGAAGTAAAAATTGAAGATTTAGTCTTTAAAGTCTTAATTACCAAGGTTTAATTTGCTTGACATACTTGGTTTTTGTGTGATATAATACAATAAAGTGTTTTCCAAAATTTAAACAAATAATGAAATGAAAATTTTATTCATCACTCTAATCTTCGGATTAGAAATTTTAACTATTTGTGTTTACAATCAGTTGGATCTCCTATTTGATCTAGCTCCTTGTATTTTGTTCTTTTTGATTTCGTTTATTCTAAATGCTTGTTATGTTCATTATGACTACTTGTCAAAAGAAGTAGCATCGGGGATTAACATGAGAATTAGTAAAATAGAAGTTATTTTTTTAATTCTAACCGCGATATTTTTCTCGCAATTAGAAAAAACTCACTTAAACATTGCTAACGATAGAGATTTCTATCTTTACGTAATATTTCTGTTGAGTGGTCATTTAATGGGGTTTGTAACTCCTTTCTTAATTAGAAAAAAAATTTTAGTATAAAATAATCCGTTACCTAAAAGGTAACGGATTTCTTTGTTTTTGTATGTGTTATAATAAAGGTATGAAAGAAGATAAGTCATTTGGAGTCATTCTAATAAATAGAAAAGAAAATCAACCAGATAGATTCTTGATAATCCAGGAAAATATAGGACACTGGAGCTTCCCAAAAGGTCACCCTGAAGAGAATGAAACAGAAGAAGAAACAGCAAGAAGAGAGCTTTTTGAAGAAACGGGTATTAAAAATATAGATTTTGCTGATTTTCCTTTACTAAAGGAGGAGTATAATTATACTTTCGGTACGACGGATTATCATAAAACAGTAAAGTACTTTATAGCTTTTACAAATGAAGGGAATATCAAAATTCAAGAAAAAGAAATTTCGGATTATTTATGGGCAACGTATGAGCAAGTATTAGAAAAATTTTCTTTTGATGGACAAAAAAGAATTTTAAATCTTGTTTCAGAGTATGTAAAGTTAAATATAGAATTTAAGAAATTAGAAGTAGGGAAAGAAGAAGATATTTAATATGAAAAAAGAATCTCTAAATCGAATACATTTAGATAATCCAGATAATTTAACACAAGAAGATGTAAAAGATTTTTCTATTCGTTACGCTGCTCGAGCTATAATGATCACGCCAGAAAATAAAGTTGTATTAATTTTTGCAGATCACAAAATACATACAGTTATTGGGGGTGGTGTTGAAAAAGGAGAGTCTTTTGTTGAAGCACTACACAGAGAATGCAAAGAAGAAACAGGATATAATATAGAAATAATTGAACCGCTTGGATATATAGAATTTTGGCGTAAAGATAAAAAACGTATTTCTATAGGACATGGTTTTTTAGTTAAAACAATAGGAGTACAAGATAAACTCAGTATAACAAATGAAGAAATCGAAGAAGGACATGAAGTTCGTGAATATGAATATGATAAAGCTATTCGAATTGTTACTTCAGAACTAGAAAAGTATAATGAAGTATCTTCTAGTCGTACTTTGATGTTCTTAAAAGAAGCACAAAAGCATTTATAAACGTTAGTTTATTATGGTATAATACGTCTATGAAAAAAGTATTTATTGTACATGGATTTATGGGTGAACCCAATGGTGGATGGCGACCCTGGCTGAAAGAAGAGCTTGAAAAGAAAGGTATATCTGTAGAACTTCTTGCAATGACTAGTCCTAATTTCCCAAGAGAAAAAGAATGGGTAGAAACTATTAAGGATTCAGTTGGAAACCCAGCAGAAGATGTCTTTCTTGTTGGACATAGTCTTGGTGGTCCAGCGATTTTACGTTATCTGGAATCACTTTCACAATCTTCTAGAATAGGCGGTGTAGTCTTGGTGTCATCTCCTAAAAAAATTGTAATTAATAATTTTGAAGCATTAATAAAATGGTTTATTCTAAGGAATTTTTTTAATAGGTCATTTAATTTTTCGTATGCAAAAAAAGTTTGTAGTAATTTTGTAGTTATACATGGCGACAATGATGGTATGGTTCCACTAATACAAGCAAAAGAAGTAAGTGAGCTTCTTTCCTGTCCGCTTATAATTATTCCCAATGGCGGACACTTAAATGATGAAAGTGGGTGGTACCAGCTTCCACAAGCACTCGATGCATTATTAGAAATGATAAATAAATAATGCATCACATTTATCACACTCATGGTTTTGTTATAGGGTCGAGGAATTTTGGTGAAGCAAATAAGATGCTCACTATCTATACTCGTGAGATGGGTTTGGTCCATGCTATGGTTCAAGGTATTCGTTTAGGTAAATCAAAATTGAAATCATCTTTACAAGACTTGTCCTATGCTAAAATCGACTTTGTTCAAGGACGAGATATCTGGCGTGTGACTTCAGCAACGCACATAGATTCTTTTCCTTATGCACGACGAAATAAAGATTCTCTGTTACTCATCTCTCGCGTTTCCAAACTCATAGAGAGGTTGTGTGCAGGAGAAGAAAAAAATGAAAAGATTTTTGATGACTTTGTAAATGCTCTTTATTTATTAGATAAAGAGGATACGACAAGTTTAGCGCGTGAGGCACTGGAACTCCATTTAGTTTTACGTATTACTCATGCGCTCGGTTATATCGGAGATGGGCACACTATGAAGGACTATATAGCTTCAGATTTCGATATCAATGCTTTCGATGTTTTCTTGAAAGAAAAAAAGCAAATCATATCACATATTAACCGAGCTTTGTCAGAAAGCCAGTTATAGGATTCAATTTATTTTGAGTTTTTATTGTGTTATAATAAAACAATGGAAGATAAAAGTATTCATAAAATTGAAGATATTAAAAAAAGATTATACGACAGACGTGATACCATTACTGTTCGTCGTCACGAAGGTGTTCTACATGAAATAAAACATGATGCAAGTGATCATTGGGATCATGCTGATCTGCCTAGAGTAAACACAGACGACAATTTAACTAAACCACACTCTTCTTTCTTTAAGAAATTTTTTATTAGTGCGTGTGTTTTCTTTGTAGGAGCATTATTTTTTGGAGCATATGTTTATTACAAAGGTAACAATATAATTATTTCAAACGACAAAATAGATGTGCTAGTTACAGGGTCTAACTTCATCGAAGGTGGACAAGAATTATCACTACAAATAGATGTCATAAATAAAAACAACGCTTCGTTGAAACTAGTCAATTTATCTGTGGAATATCCACGAGGAAGTGCAGACAGCTCTATCGAGATGACTCGACTACCTAGTATCGACATCGGCACAATGGCAGCTGGTGAACGTACAAGTCAAAACGTAAAAGTAGTTCTATACGGAGAAGAAAAATCAATTAAAAATATTTTAGTTAATTTAGAATATCAACCAGATAATTCTAATGCTATTTTTAATAAAAAAATCGAATATCCAGTTACTATAAGTAGCGCCCCGTTATCATTAATTATCGATGCTCCAAAAGAAATAAATGCTAATCAAGAAATAGACATAAATGTCAAAGCTATTCTAAACACAAAATTACCAGGAGGTAATACTTTGGTGCAAGTCGAGTATCCACAAGGGTTTGTTTTTGAAAGTGCAGTTCCTAAACCATCTTTTGGGAACTTTATGTGGAATATAGATTCGATTACAAAAGAAAAACCATTTGGTGTTGCTATCAAAGGTAAAATGATCGGTCAGTATAATGACGAGCAAGTATTTCGTGTTTCTATTGGTAATAAAGAAATAGGTAATGCTGGGGTAAATATAGATACGATATACAGCACACTCATTCATTCGATAACTCTAGTTAAACCATTCTTAGAAACTCATCTTTTCGTAAATAATAATGAAATGGATTCTTACTCTGTTAATCCAAATAATCAGATCAGTGGACACATAACTTGGTCTAATAATTTATCTGTACCGATTACAGATGCAAAGATTTTCTTGAACTTATCTGGTACGGCTTTTGACCGTACAAATGTAATTCCTAACGATGGATTTTTCGATTCAAAAAATAATCGTATTGTTTGGGATAAAGAAAGTGTTTCTTTGTTATCGAGCATAGCACCTGGTCAAAAAGGAAAAGTCGAGTTCACTCTCAAGCCAATCCAAAGTGGTTTCGGTAAATTCTTAGAAAATCCAGAAATAAAACTCGAGCTTTCTCTGCTCGGGAAGCAGAATATTGACGGTATAAATTTTTCTGATATTAAAAGTTTGATTAAGCAAAGCATAAAATTAAATACTGATTTCCAGATTACTTCTGGAGTTAATTATGTATCAGGCGAGCTCCCTCCAAAGGTTGAAAAAGAAACTAAATACAAAGTCATCTGGACTCTTTCTAATACAAATAATTCTCTAGATAAAGCTGTTGCCACGTCTGTGTTGCCGTCATATATGTCATGGATAGGAATAGTTAGTCCAGTGAAAGAAAATGTAACTTACAATAGTTCTACTCGAGAAATTACTTGGAATATAGGTAAAGTAGAACAACAAACAGGATTTAAATCTAATCGCGAAGTTTCTTTCGTCATAGCTATCTCTCCATCTCTGTTGCAAGTTAATTCCATACCAGTTCTAATGAAAGAAGTGAATCTAAGTGGAACTGATTTATATACTGGTAGCATAATAACTGATAAATATAGTACGGTTAACACACTACTTGTCAACGATCCTAATTTCCAGTATGGTAATGAGAGAGTTATAAAATAAGACTATGGAAAAAGAAAAAAACACAATGGAAGATTTGATTTCACTATGCAAAAGACGCGGTTTTGTCTTTGCTTCATCAGAGATATATGGTGGGATGGCAGGTATCTATGATTATGGGCACTACGGAGTCCTTTTGAAAGACAATATAAAAAATGCATGGACAAAAAGCATGATTCAAGAGAGAGAAGATGTTTTAGGTCTCGACAGTGCTATATTTATGCATCCAACTACATGGGTAGCATCAGGACACGTTGGTGGATTCAATGACCCACAAGTTGATTGCAAAAACTGCAAGTCTCGTTTTCGCGCCGATCACATCCTAGAAGAGTTTGGTATTGTGGCTGACAAAGCAACTATAGAATTTATAAATGAAGAGCTAGATAAATTGCGTGCCGAGAAAAAGCTCGTCTGTGCTAATTGTGGCCGTGCCGAGTTAACCGAAGCGCGCGTTTTCTCGATGATGGTAAAATCAAATTTAGGTTCACCTGTAGATATTTTAACAGAGGACAATGTTACGTATTTGCGTCCAGAAACTTGTGGGGGAATATATCTAGAATACAAAAATACCGTAGATAGTTTGCATCCTAAAATACCTTTTGGTATGGCTCAAGTCGGTAAAGCATTCAGAAATGAAATCGCAGCGAGACAATTTATCTTCCGTACACGTGAATTCGAACAAATGGAGATGCAATATTTCCATGATCCAGAAAATACAAAAGAGATTTTTGAAGAATGGAAAAATACTCGCATGTCATGGTATTTGCTCTACGGCATAGAAAAAGATAAATTGCATTTCTTTAAACATGAAAAGTTAGCCCATTATGCAAGTGACGCTTATGATATAGAATACAATTTTACTTGTTTAAATGGTTTTAAAGAAGTCGAGGGAATACACGCTCGTGGAGACTGGGATTTGTCTCAACACAGCAAACACTCAGGGGTGGCTCTGGACTATTTCGATGAAGAAAAGAAAGTTCGCTTTACTCCACACATCGTCGAGACATCTGTTGGTTTGGCGCGACTATTTCTAATGTTCCTCGATAGTGCTTATACAGTTGAATGCAAAGAAAACACAGAAACAAAAGAACAAGAAGTAGACAGAGTTTATCTGAAACTTGATCCTAGGCTTGCGCCTATTAAATGTGCTGTCTTTCCACTTTTGAAAAATAAACCTGAATTAGTTTCAAAAGCACGTGAAATATATTTGTCTTTAAGAAAAGAATTTATGTGTGAATTCGACGACAATGGTAACATAGGCAAGCGTTATCGCCGCCAAGACGAAATCGGTACGCCTTGGTGTATTGTTGTAGACTTCGACACCCTAGGTGAGAATCCGGAGAACCGCGACACTGTCACTATCCGTCACCGCGACACTGGAGAACAAGAAAGAATTAAAATAAGTGATATAGCAGGATTCATAAAAGAGAGGATTAAGTAACATGCAAAAAATTATAAAGAAAAAATTTAAAAATTGTTTACGTGTGGTGACACTGCCGATGAAAGATAATCCAACAGTTACTGTTTTGGTGCTCGTTGGAACGGGGAGTGATTTTGAGACAAAAGAGATAAACGGTATATCACACTTTCTAGAGCATATGTGTTTCAAGGGTACAACTAAAAGACCAAGTGCGCAGATTATCTCGCACGAATTAGACGCTCTGGGTTGCCAGTACAATGCTTTTACGGATCATGAAATGACAGGTTACTATGCTAAAAGTGATGCCAAGAATTTTAAAAAGATTTTTGATGTTGTGTCTGATGTCTATCTAAATTCGACTTTCCCTGAAGCAGAAATGCAAAAAGAAAAAGGTGTCATAATAGAAGAAATAAATATGTACGAAGACATGCCTCAACGCCATGTCCAAGATATATACCAAGAAGTTCTGTATGGCGACCAGCCAGCTGGATACAACATTGCCGGTCCAAAAGAAAATATCACAAATATGAAACGTGACGATTTCGTAAATTATAAAAATGCACATTATGTTGCCGAGAATACGGTCATAATTGTAGCAGGGCAGGTAACAGCCGATGAGGTTTATAAAGAAGTAGAAAAATATTTTGGACAGATAGACTCACATAAAAAACCCAAAAAATTAAAAACAAAAGATAGTCAAATTAAACCAAATATACTTTTAAAGTACAAAGAAACTGATCAAACACACTTTGTATTGGGTGTACGAAGCTTTGACCTTTTTGATAAACGCAATACGACACTTGGTGTTCTCGGGGCTGTTTTGGGTGCTGGAATGAGCTCACGGCTATTTTTGAAACTACGCGAAGAGATGGGTGTTGCGTACTATGTACGAGCCTATAATGATAGTTCAAGTGATCATGGTGCATTTCAAATTTCTGCAGGTGTAAATAACGCTCGCACAAAAGAAGTCATTAG